>JANXXW010000052.1 GCA_025350425.1 Rhodospirillales bacterium | reverse complement strand
GTCGGCGTTGGACACCGAGTTGGGGTTGATGACCCCGGTGCCCTGGACGTGCGTCAGCGCCCGAATGCGGTCCCGAACGGCTGCGGCCCGCTCGAATTCGAGCTTGTCCGCCGCCTCCTCCATCTCGGCCGCCAGTTCCTGCTGCACAGCGGCTTCCTTGCCGGCCAGAAACGCCTTTGCCTGGGCAACCAGCGCTGCGTAGTCCTCGGGTTCGATCCGGCCCACGCAGGGGGCCGAGCAACGGCGTATCTGGTGCAGCAGGCAGGGCCGGCTGCGATTGCTGAACACCGTGTCGGCGCAGGACCGCAGGAGGAACACGCGCTGCATAGCGGTGACCGTCTGGTTCACCGCCCAGACAGAGGCAAACGGCCCCCAGTAGCTGCGCTTGGCGTTCTGCGAGCCCCGGAACTTGGCGATCTGTGGGAACGCGTGGTCCTCCGTCAGCATCAGCCAGGGATACGTTTTGTCGTCCCGGAGCACGATGTTGAAGCGCGGCTTCAGCCGCTTGATGAGGTTGGCCTCCAGCAGCAGCGCCTCGGCCTCGGTGTGCGTGGTGACGATTTCCATCGACACCGTGTCGCTCACCATTCGCAACAAACGTTCCGGCAGCCTTGCAAGTTGGGTGTACGACACAACGCGCTTTTTCAGCGACCGCGCCTTGCCGACGTAGAGGGCATCTCCCTTGGCATCCAGCATCCGGTAGACGCCCGGCGACAGCGGCATCGTCAGGAGTGCCGCCTCAATCACGGCGACACCTTTTAAGGTCGGCCGCGCCTCCTCAACCCTCTGTTCCAAATCACTCATCGTCGCGCCGAAATCACCCGCGAAAGCTGTGGATAAGTATGTGGGAAACATCTGGATAGGACCCACCATTCCGGGGACTTCTTCCACCGGCGATGTTTGCCCAAGTTACTCGCAAAACCTCTAACCCATTGAAATAACACATATCGAACATTACAGTTAGGTTAATCCGTGAAGTAAATCTGTTATGTGATTGTAATCCAACACCTCACGGCCGAGAGGTGGACAAATCGCGTGGCCTCTCTCTGACGATCTCTACGCCGGCCCCGTCCGCATCCGGAAAAATATCGAGTTTTTCAACTCGTACTAAGATGTATTTAATCCGCACATCGGCCATGCAGGCTGATGCGATACGCTCGGCCAGGGTCTCCACCAGCTTGACATGACCCGCTGCCACGACTTCGCGCGCCGCGTTTGCCACGCGTTGGTAGTCGACCACGCGGGCTATCTCATCATCCCCGATTTCGCCTTCCTCGACCGCGAGATCGATGTTGAGGCGGATGCGTTGCGTGCCGTGCTGCTCGTGCGCGTACACCCCGATGCGGGCTGGCAACACCATGTTGCGCAGGAATACGCGGCGCATACCGGGACGGGCATCGAACAAGGGATTTGACATGGCGCTCCTCTACTCCCGAATGCCCTTATTCTTCTAGGCCGGCATCGCCACTGGGGCTCCATTGCAGATGCTGCCCGCCATCCAGCGCCAGCATCTGCCCGGTTAGTGACGGCAGCGACAGGATCGCGAGCAGCGCGCGCCCAATCTCGTCCGGGTCGGTCCCACGGCCGAGTGGAACCGACGCGCTCTGCCGGTCGAACTGCGCCTGGCTCTGGCGCGGGCTCGGCAACGCTGGCCCGGGGCCGATGGCGTTCACCCGGATGCGCGGCGCCAGCGCGAGCGCCATGCTTTGCGTCAGCGCCCAAAGCGCGGCCCTGGAGACGGTGTAGGAAACGAAATGCGGCGTGAGCGACCAAACGCGCTGGTCGAGTAGGTTGATCGCCACCCCATGCGCACCTGCCGGCAGCGCGCGCGCGAATTGCTGGATCAGCACGAACGGCGCCCGCAGATTCGGCTCCATGTGGGCGTCCCAACTTTCCCGCGTCGCGTCGTCCCACTCGTCACGTTCGAACACGCTGGCGTTGTTGACCAGAACGCCCACCGGGCCCAGCGCCGCCGCCGCCGCCGCGACCAGGCCCACAACCTCGCTTTCGCGCGCAAGGTCAGCCCGCAGCACGACCGCCGCCCGCCCGCCCGCCCGGATTTCAGCTGCGAGCGCGTCCGCTTCGGTGACGCTGTCACGGCAATGAATGGCGACATCGAAGCCTTGCCCGGCCAAGGCCAGGGCGATGCCCCGACCGATGCGCTTGGCACCTCCGGTCACGAGGGCAACTGGTGGTATCTGAGGGAAGGTCATTGCACCCACATGGGTGCTTCGGGCGGTTTTGGGTATCCGTCGCGTGCCACCGCTCAATACTCGAACTGGTATGTGAGTCCGACGCTCGTACCGTTGGAGTCGGTGCTGCTGGACCCGGTCGCGGTCCCGCCGCCGGTCCCCACGGTGGTTTCCAGCTTCAGCCCCTTGTACAGATCCACCTGGACCGTCGCCTGCGTGCCGGAACCCGAGGTGCTCTGCTTGGCGCCGACATAAACTCCGTTGGCGATGTACTTCCCGGCCTCGACCGTGGCCGAATTGCCTGAACCACCGCCCACTGAAAGCCGATCCAGCCCCAACCCCGACCGCACGGAGCCCAAGGGGTCGAATCCGCCCGCGCCACCCACGCCGCTGATCTGCGCTAGGCCGGCGGCGATGGCGGCCAACTGGAACAGACCCAGGCTTGCCGCGCTCTGGTGGAACAGCAGTCGCGCCAGCACCTCGTCCTGCGGCACTTCCGGCACCGAGCTGAGCGCGATCTTCGGGGCGCTCGCATAGCCCGTAACCGTCAGCGTCGCCGTGATGTTGCCGCTCGTCGAACTGGCAACGAAGTTGAGCGAAGGATCGATTTTGCCGCTGCCATCGAAGCCCACCTCGCCCGTGGTGAACGTCAATGACTGGCCGGCGAGGCTGAACGTGCCGCGACGCATCTTGAAGCTGCCGGTCGGCTGCGGAGCCGCGGTGGTACCCCTGATACGCAGGTTGCCCGCGAGTTCGGCGTCGAGCCCTCGGCCACGTACGAAAATCTGCCCCGGCGCATCGATGGCGAGGTCGAGCGTGATGTCCAGCGGCGCCGAGGGCGGCGGCGGCGGTTTATCGCCAGGACGGCGCACATTGAGCACCGCCAACGTGGCCGGCAGGGTTTCCGGCACCTGGATGGCCGCGCTGACGATGTGGATCGCGCCGGCCAGCGCCAATTGGCCGCTTACCGCGCCGCGCAGCGTGAGGTCGCTGTTCAAGACCACCTTGAGCTTGTCGCCAGAAAGCGGACTGGCATTCCGCATCGTCACAGCCACGTCGATCGGCATGGGCGCGGCCAGGCCAATGGAACCCGAAATCGAGACCGTGCCCCGGCCCGCGCGCCCGGTGAAGCTTGCAATGCGGACGCTGTCCCCGGTGGCCTCGACCAGCGCCTGGATATTGTCGATGCGCGCGCCCTGGGTGAAATCCTGCAAATCGCCGTTTGCAAGCCGTAGCGTGCCACTCGCCCGCGGTGCCGCGAAGGTCCCGGTGAGTCCGGCATTCAGGCTCACCTGCCCGCGTATGCGGCGGCCTTGTGCCGACAGGATCGGATCGAGCAACGCCAGGTTGATCTCTGCCTGAGCCTGCAGGTTCATTGCGCCGTTTGTCGCCAGCGGGACGGTTCCCGTCACCGTGACGGTATTGCGCCCAGCCGTGACGCGCGTGTCGATCCGGGCCGATCCCGCCCCGAGCGTGGCGTTCGCGGTAACCGCGGCGGGCGGCAACGCGCGCGCCGGCCCGGTCCGCATGTGTAGGCCGGTGGCGGTCAGCCGAACGGTCCCGGCCGGAGCCACCGGCGTGCCGGTGATGCGCGCGTCGGCCTGCAACTCGCCGTCCGCCTGGATGTCGGGCGCGATGGTGCGGGCGAGGTCGGGGGTTACTCCGCGTAGCGAGGCGGTCAGGTCGAGCGTGGGCGAGATGCGCCCAGCCAGCTCCAGCACCGCCTGTTGCAACCCGAGCCGCAGGCGGTCCACCGCGATGCCATCCTTCAGCGTGATCCGTGTCGGAGCCAGCAGCCGCAGGTTCTGGCCTTTCCAGTTCGCCTGCAGACTAGCCAACTCGAGCTGCATCGTGGGCACGTCCATCCTCCCGGCGGCGGTGCCCTGGAGATCGCCGCCGTTGAAGTTCCGCAAGGTCGTCGCCAGCCGCAGCGCCACCGCGTTCTCCGGTCCGTCCAGGTCGAGCTTGGCCGAGCCCTCGACGGCGCCCGCGCGCAGCCCGTCGATCGCCAGCGTGGCCCGCACCGCCGGCTTCGTCAGGGGATCGGTCACCGTCGCGTCCAGCTTCGCCTCTGCCGCGTCGTTGCCGGTGACACCCGCGTTGCGCGCATTCAGCACCAGATGCGCGATGCCG
>JANXXW010000051.1 GCA_025350425.1 Rhodospirillales bacterium | reverse complement strand
CGCCTATGGCGATCTGGCGCTGCTCGACGCGTTCCCATCCGTGAAGGCGTTCGACGACATTGCCGAAGCCGTGGCGGGAAGCATGTCGCACAACGAGGCCAAGCTGAGACTGTATGCGGAGGCCGAGTTCCACATCACCGTCCAGGGCGGCAACGCGCATCTGCTTTCGTTGTTTTCCGGCGGCCTGGCTGCGATCTACCATCGCGCCGGGCAGGAGCTGCGCCATTCCTACGCCAGCGGGCACTTCACCTACGCCGCGACACCCCATCCGTGCTGGCTGATCTGCCAGGATCGCGAAGACCTCACTTGCTGCATCCCGTTGTTCCGCGACGCCGAGATGATCGATGGGCATTTGCTGGCACCCGCCCGCCACCACCCTCTGCTGCGCAAGCTGTCCCCGGCCCGACTGGTGTCGCGCGCCGGGCTAGCGCCGGCCGACGGGATGGTAGTCCCGCCCGAAATATATCAGGGCCTCGGGCGTGGGGCCTTGCCGCAATGCCACGACCTCGCAGAACATCACGCTGTGGGTGCCGATCTCGGTGATGCCCGAAACCCTACAGTCGAACGTGACTGTGGCGTCGGCCAGCACCGGCGATCCGGTTTCCAGCACGTCCCACGATGCGGCGGCGAACCTCATCTCCGGGTTGCACTCGACCTGGCCGCCGAATAACGGGGACAGCTCCTGTTGCGCCGGGCTCAACGTGTTTACGCACAGCACCTTGTTCGCCGTGATGATCGGGTGCGAGTCGCTGTTGCGGTTGATGCACACGAGCAGTGTAGGCGGCTCGTCGGTAACACTGCACACGGCGGAGGCGGTGAAGCCACATCGCCCGGCCACGCCGTCGCTGGTGATTACGTTAACCGCCGCGCCGAAGCGCGACATGGCGTCCCGATACGCTGATTTCGATACCATCGGGAAACTCCACCTCGTTATCCAGCATTACTAATGCTCTAGGGCCGACAGGCAAGCAAACGCAAAGCGGGCGTCGCGAGAGATCGCGGCGCCCGCTTTGGCATCAATCCAGGTCAGCTCTTGTCCAGAGCGTCCCGAACCGCATCCTTGGCGCCGCCGATCGTGCTCTCGGTCTTGCCCACAACCTTGTCGGCCTTGCCCTCGGCCTGCAGCTTCGCATCGCCGGTTACTTTGCCGATGGCATCCTTCACGGCACCCTTGGCCTGATCGATTGCACCGGAAACCCGATCCTTATCCATCGTGAACTCCTTCTTTTGCTGATGGCAGCGATACAACGGCATGGGCCGTCACGGGTTTCTGACCCGGCGCTTCGGTGCCTCCATCCCTACGAACCGCTCGAGAGGCGCAATTGCCGTTACCACCGTCCAGGCGACACTGGGGTGACGCGTGTTCCGCTACAGCAATCCCTCGCGCGCGAAACTGAACCAACGTCCATTGCCGACCACGACATGGTCGTGCAGCCGCACGCCCAGCACGCGCGCGGCCTCGCGAACCTCCAGCGTCATGTCGATATCCTGGCGCGACGGGGCAGGGTCGCCGCTGGGATGGTTATGCGCCAGCACGATCGCGGTGGCGTGCAGTTCCAGCGCCCGCTTTACGACCTCGCGGGGGTAGACCGGCGTATGGTTGACGGTGCCCTGCGTCTGCGCCTCGTCGGCCAGCAGCCGGTTACGCACGTCGAGGAACAGCACGCGGAACTGCTCGACGCGCTCGCGGGACATCACCGCGTTGAGGTAGTCCATCAGCTTGTCCCAGTTGTTCAGCACCGGGCGGTCGACGATCTCCGCCCGCACCACGCGCAACGCCGCCGCCTGCACGGTCTTCAGCGCCGCCGCCCCGGCCTCGCCCAGCCCCTCGATGCCACGCAGTTCCGGCATCGGCGCGGAGATCGCGTTGGCAAAGCTGCCGAACCGGGAGAGCAAGGCGCGGGCGATGGGCTTGGTGTCGCGGCGGGGCAGCGCCAGGAACAGCACCATCTCCAACAACTCATGGTCGGCCAGCGCCGCCGGCCCGGCGGTCAGCAACCGGGCGCGCATCCGGGTCCGGTGTCCCTCTGCGCCCAGCGCGGACGCGCCCGCCCCAGACGCGGCGGGCGCGTCCAAGGCACTATCAAGCAACCCGGGTTGATCGGCGAAACCGCGTATCCTGGCCATCCGCGCAAGCTCGCACCGAACGGTGGCCGTCCCGCAATGAATCCGTCGTTATCGCGCCGGTTGATGGTCGAAGTCGGGCACCGTCCAGGGATCGAGCTTGGCCCGCCACCCATCCTCGATCGGCACGGCGCGGCGGGTGTTGGTGTCGATCACCGCCAGCACGGACAACCCACGCGACACGACGGTGCCATTCACTATTAGCCGCTGGCGCACATGCATCGACTTGGTGCCGATGCGAACCACGGCCGATTCGATCGATACCTCGCCCGGCCAGTTCATCTCGCGCAGGAAATCCAGTTCCAGCCGGGCGATCACCACCCCCCGGCTGTCCTCGGGCGACAGCAGGCCCACCCGATCCATCAACTCCGCCCGCCCTGCCTCGTACATCACCGCATACACGGCGTTGTTAACGTGGCCGAGCTTGTCGGTGTCGCAGAACCGAAGGCGCTGCGAGGTCACGAACGGAGCACCCATCGGGTCAGTCCTTTGGGTAAGGCGGCTTGTCGAGGCCGGCAGGCGAGAGCGTGAACACCTCGCAGCCCTCGGCGGTGATCCCCACCATATGCTCGAACTGAGCGGACAGGCTGCGGTCGCGCGTCACGGCCGTCCAGCCGTCATCCAGCACCTTCACCTCCGGGCGGCCCGCGTTGACCATGGGTTCGATGGTGAAGAACATGCCGGGCTTGAGCACGGGGCCGTCGCCGGGCTTGCCGAAATGCAGGATGTTGGGCGCCTCGTGGAAGCGGCGGCCGATGCCGTGGCCGCAGAAATCGCGCACCACGCTGAAGCGGTTGCTCTCGACGTAGCTTTGGATCGCGTGGCCGATATCGCCCAACGTGGCGCCGGGCCGCGCCGCCGCCACGCCCCGCAGCATCGACTCGTAGGTGACGTCCATCAGGTTGCGCGCCTTGGTCGAAGGCGGCCCGGCGGCATACATGCGGCTGCAGTCGCCGTGCCAGCCGTTGAGGATCACGGTCACGTCGATGTTCAACACGTCCCCGCTGTCCAGCCGCCGCTCGCCGGGGATGCCGTGGCAGACGACGTGGTTGATCGAGGTGCAGATCGATTTCGGGTAGCCGCGGTAGTTCAACGAAGCGGCAATCGCGCCGTGCTCGGTCATGAAATCATGGCACAGCCGGTCCAGTTGCGCGGTCGAGATCCCCGGCCGCACGTGTGGCACGATCATGTCGAGCGTCTCGGCCGCGAGCCGACCCGCTGCACGCATCCCGGCGAAATCCTCGGGGGCGTGGATGGTGATCCGTCGCGAATCTGTGCTGCCGTCCATCGGTAAGGCTCCGTAATGCCTTAAAATGCGTAAGTGGCCGCTCTCATGCAAGTCCAGGCTCTCGCGGAATGCCTATGTCGTGTGCGCGTGGCCTGCTGGCATACGCGAGCTTGGCACGCTAGATCAAGGCATGGTCGAGCCCGCAAAATTCTGGAAAACCAAGCGCCTGGAGCAGATGACCCAGGCGGAATGGGAATCTTTATGCGACGGCTGCGGCCGCTGCTGCCTGCACAAGCTGCGGCACGAGGACGACGATTCGCTGTCGCACACCAACGTCGCCTGCCGCCTGCTCGACCTTAATAGCTGCAAATGCAGCGATTATACCAACCGCCGCCGCCGTATCCCTGACTGCATCAGCCTAACCCCGGCAGCGGTCGACGAGATCGACTGGCTGCCGCCCACCTGCGCCTATCGCCGTCTGGCCGAAGGCGGGGACCTCGCTTGGTGGCACCCTCTCGTCTCGGGCGATCCCGACACGGTGCACACCGCCGGTATTTCGGTGCGCGGACGGGCAATCAGCGAGCGGCACGCCGGGCCGCTCGAGTATCACACGGCGGACTGGCCGGGGCAGACGCCGCGCCCGAGGCGGCCGAAGAAGCCGTAAGACCACCAGCGCCGCCGGCGTTACGGAGCCTTTTCCGGAAGCTCGATGCCGCTCAGCGCCTGATACACCCGGATCACGAACGCGTCGTCCTTCGCCCCGTGCCCGGCGGCGGCGGCGGCGAGAAAAAGCTGGTGGGCGGCGGCGGCCATCGGCAGCGGGAAGGTCAGCGCGCGGGCTTGGTCCAGCACGATGCCGAGGTCCTTGACGAAGATGTTGACCGCCGAGCGCGGCGTGTCGTCGCCGGCCAGGATGTGCGGCACGCGGTTCTCCCACATCCAGGAATTGCCGGCCGAGGAGCAGATGACGTCGAACAGGGTCTGTGGGTCAGCACCGGCGCGGATGCCCAGCGCCAGCGCCTCGG
>JANXXW010000402.1 GCA_025350425.1 Rhodospirillales bacterium | reverse complement strand
CGCCGGCGTGGCGAGACCCACGCGTTCGACAACAGCGCCATCCACCTGTTGCAGGAGGCGGTGGCCCAGGACAGCTTCGCGATGTTCCGCCGCTACACGGAGACGGTTCGCAAGCAGCCGCCGGTGGCGTTGCGCGACCTGCTCGACTTCCGCCGCGACGGGTTGAAGCCGGTGGCCATCGACGAGGTCGAGAGCGTCACCGAGATCCGCAAGCGGCTGATCTCGCCCGGCATCAGCCTGGGTGCGCTCAGCCCCGAGGCGCATGAGACCCTGTCTATCGCGATGAATCGCATCGGCGCCCGCAGCGACAGCGGCGAAGGCGGCGAGGACCCCGCGCGCGCCAAGCCACGCGCCAACGGCGACAACGCATCCTCGGCCATCAAGCAGATCGCGTCGGGACGTTTCGGCGTCACCGCCGAATACCTCAACAACTGTCGCGAGATCGAGATCAAGGTCGCGCAAGGTGCCAAGCCCGGCGAGGGCGGCCAGCTGCCCGGCTTCAAGGTCACCGGGCTGATCGCGAAGCTGCGCCACGCGACGCCGGGCGTGATGCTCATCAGCCCGCCGCCGCACCACGACATCTACTCGATCGAGGATCTGGCCCAGCTCATCTACGACCTCAAGCAGATCAACCCGATCGCATCCGTCTGCGTGAAGCTGGTGTCCCGCAGCGGCATCGGCACGGTTGCCGCCGGCGTGGCCAAAGCCAAAGCCGACGCGATCCTCATCTCCGGCCACTCCGGCGGTACCGGCGCCTCGCCACAGACATCGGTGAAATACGCCGGCCTGCCGTGGGAGATGGGACTGTCCGAGGCGCATCAAGTGCTGATGCTCAACCGCCTGCGCCACCGCGTCCGCTTGCGGACCGATGGCGGTCTCAAGACCGGGCGCGACGTAGTGATCGCCGCCATGCTGGGTGCCGAGGAATTCGGCATCGGCACCGCCAGCCTGGTCGCCATGGGCTGCATCATGGTGCGCCAGTGCCATAGCAACACCTGCCCGGTGGGCGTCTGCTCGCAGGACGAGACGTTGCGCGCGAAGTTCGAAGGCACGCCCGAGAAGGTCATCAACCTGTTCTCGTTCATCGCCGAGGACGTGCGCTACATCCTGGCCTCGCTCGGCGCCAAAACGCTCGCCGAGGTGATCGGCCGCACCGACCTGCTGCACCAGATCAGCCGCGGCTCGGACTTCCTCGACGACCTCGACCTCAATCCGCTCCTGGTGCAGGCCGACCCTGGCCCACATGCCCGCTACTGCACCACCGAGGGCCGCAACGAAGTACCCGAGACGCTGGATGCGCAGATGCTGATCGACGCGGCGCCCCTGCTCGATCGCGGCGAGAAGATGCAGCTGCAATACACCGTGCGGAACACGCACCGTGCGGTCGGCACCAAGTTCAGCGGCCGGATCGTGCGCCAGTTCGGCATGAAGGGCCTGCCCGCGAACCAGTTGACCGTCCGCCTACGCGGCTCGGCCGGCCAGTCGCTCGGCGCGTTCGGCGTGCAGGGCCTGAAGCTCGAAGTGTTCGGTGACGCCAACGACTATGTCGGCAAGGGACTATCGGGGGCCACCATCGTGGTGCGCCCGGCGCCCTCATCCGGGTTGGTCAGCCAGAACAACACCATCATCGGCAACACGGTGCTGTACGGCGCCACGGCGGGCTTCCTGTTTGCCGCCGGACAAGCGGGCGAACGCTTCGCAGTCCGCAACTCCGGCGCCACCGCCGTGGTCGAAGGCTGCGGTTCCAACGGCTGCGAGTACATGACCGGCGGTACCGTCGTGGTCCTGGGCCAGATCGGCGACAATTTCGGCGCAGGCTTCACCGGCGGTATGGCCTACATCTATGACCCCGACGAATTGTTCGGGCTCCGCGCCAACCCCGACACGCTGACATGGCAGCGCGTCGCCACCTCGCACTGGGATGAAAACCTGCGCCGCTTGGTCACCACCCACGCCGCCGAAACCAGCAGCCGTTACGCCAGCATGCTCCTGCATGACTGGAAACGCGTGCTGCCACGCTTCTGGCAGGTGGTGCCCAAGGAATACGTCAAATACCTCGATATGCCGCTGTCCGACGAGGTGGAAGCGCGACGAGCCTGATACTTTCGCCGCTGACGGCACGGGCGGTCCTTGCTATAGGACCGCTACGTGTCTCCGTAGCTCAGCCGGATAGAGCACAGGATTCCTAATCCTGGGGCCGTGGGTTCGAATCCCGCCGGGGACACCATTTGTTTACAGCCACTTACGCCCGACTTGATAGTGGCCGATACCGGGCATCAAGTGGGTTGGGGCTTCACCGGGGCTTCGGCGGCGGTTCGTCACCGTTCCAGGTCATATTCACGATCCGGACGAAATGCGGCCGTGCTCAGACAATGGCTGAACAGGGATCGCTCAGCCGGGCGGTGTTGGACAACCTACGCCGCGCTGGCGAGCCGCTAAGGTCGATGGAGCTTGCCAAGCGGATCATGGCGGAGCGGGGTGGGGATGGCGCTGCGCTATCGGCGGACCAACGGGATGGTGCGGGAGGCGGGCCAAGATGGGGAGCGGGTGCTTGGAAGGTGGTGTAGCCGGGCGCGAAATGATCCGGTTTTCCCAGACCGCTGCCCTACTGCCGATAGATGCCCGGCTCGGATTTTCCTCAGCTATGTAGCTGGCCGCCTGCCTCAAACGCGTCCTTAGTTGTTCGCTCCTGGATAATTGGTTTATGGTCGGAACGACTGTATCAGGAGATGTTTCACATATGACAGCTAATCCAGCGATGACGCGTCTCTTTGCCTCGACTCTAATTTTCTCAACGGTGCTAGCAACGCCGCAAGCCGTTGCGTCGTATTTTACAGGAAATACCTTGTATGATG
>JANXXW010000506.1 GCA_025350425.1 Rhodospirillales bacterium | reverse complement strand
CGCGTCCCCGGAACCGGCCGATGCCGCCCAGCACTGCGGCGTCCTCGGCGAACGCGCGGTCGCCGGCCAGCGGTGTGTATTCGGTGATCAGCGCCGCGATGCAGTCGCGCGCCTTGGGGCGGTCGGGATGCCGCGCCACCTGGGTCTTTTGCCACGGCGTCAGCTTGGCGTAGGTCGCCCGGAGCTGACGGTCGGCCTTCTCGGTCAGCCGCTCGACCTCCTCGGCGATGTTAATCCCATCCGCCTGCGACAGGTGCCTTAGCTCCTCGATCTTGCCTTCGAGGTCGGCGATCTGCTTTTCGAAATCGAGGTAATGACGCATGCGCGGCCTGTAGCACCCCGGCCGGACTGGGTCAGCCCCTCCCGGCCGCCAACGGGTGATGCGCCTCGACCAGCTTGCGCAGCCGCTCCGCCAGCAAGTGCGTGTAGATCTGCGTGGTGGCGATGTCGGCATGGCCCAGCAGCAACTGCAGGCTGCGGAGATCGGCGCCCCGCGCGAGCATGTGGCTGGCAAACGAGTGCCGCAGCACGTGCGGGCTGACCCGCTCCGGATCGATCCCGGCCTGCAGTGCCGCCTGCTTCAGCATCAGCGCGAACCCCTGCCGCGTCATCGCCCGGGCCGGATCGCGCCCGGGAAACAGCCAGTGGTCGCCTCGGTCCCGCGCCAGTGCCGCCGCCGCGTCCCGCGCCGCGTCCGACAGGGGCACGATCCGTTCGCGTCCGCCCTTGCCCCGGATCAGCAGCACCGTCGCGTCGCCGATCACCGTGCTGCGCGGGAGATTGAGCAGTTCTGACACCCTCATGCCCGTCGCATACAGGATCTCCAGCGCCGCAATCAGCACGATTGCCTGTGCCATTGGCCGTGCGGCCGCGGCGGCGAGAAGGGCGTCCACCTCGGCCTCGCTCAGATATTTCGGCAGGGTTTGCGGTAGGCGTGGGGCGTCGAGCAGCTCGGTTGGATCGTCCGCCCGCATCTCCTCAAGCAACAGAAAGCGGTAGAATTGTTTGATCGCCGACAGCCGCCGCGCCTGCGTCCGCGGCGCCAGGCCCGAATCCGCCAGCGCCCGCATGTATCCGCGCAGCGAATCCGGCGTGGCAGTGGCGAGGAGGTCGTTCAGATGCCCCGCGAGGTCGTTGAGATCCGCCTCGTAGGCCAGCAGCGTGTTGCGCGCTGCGCCGCGTTCGGCGGCCAGCATCTCCATGAACGCCTCGACCTGACGTTCCATCACGGACTTCCTAGTGGGCAAACCGATCATTCGGCAGCACGCGCTGGATCTGTTTCACACCGGGTTGGGGGGGGAACGCGCCCAGCACCACAATGCCCGCGGCGAGCACAATGACGCCGAGCAGCAATACAAGCAAAAAGACGCGGCGCATGGCTTCCCCGGAGCTTACGAGGTTGTGCTAACGTCCACGGCCATGACACGCAACAGCGCGCTCCCCGAGATCATGCGTGAAACGCCGGTCCTGCCATTGCATATGGTCGGCCGCAGCATCGTCCTTGTCGGCCTGATGGGCGCGGGCAAGACGTCTATCGGCCGCCGACTCGCTGGCCGCTTTGGCCTGCCGTTTCACGATGCCGACGCAGAAATCGAACTCGCCGCCGGCTGCACCATCGCCGAACTGTTCGACCGCTTCGGCGAGCCTGATTTCCGTGCCGGAGAGCGCCGCGTGATCCGCCGCCTGTTGACCGTCGGCGGCCCCATGGTGCTGGCGACCGGCGGCGGCGCGTTCATGGATGCGGAAACACGCGCCGCGATCCGGCGCGAGGCCACCAGCGTCTGGCTGCGCTGCCCGCTGGCGACCCTGATCCGCCGCGTCTCCGCCCGTAATCATCGTCCGCTGCTGCGCCACGCGGACCCCGCCGAAATTATGGCCGGGCTCATGGCCAAGCGGCATCCCGTCTACGCCGAGGCAGACCTTGTGATCGATTGCGGCGAGGAAAGCCCTGACCACACCACCTCCCAGGTGATGCAGGCGCTGCTCGACTGGCACCCGCCTCGCCGCCTGTCAGTGACGCTCAGCGTTGCACATTACGACGTCGTGGTGGGCGAGGGGCTGCTGGCCCGCGCCGGCGGCTTGCTGGCGCCGGTGTTGCCGCAGAAGCGCGCCGTGGTCGTGACCGACAGCACCGTGGCCACCCTGCATCTTCCTACGCTGATGGCGGGGCTGGCCGAAGCCGGCGTGGCCGCGCGCTCGATCGTCGTGCCCGCCGGGGAGCGCGCCAAGAGCCTTGAGGGCTTTTCCGCGCTGGTGGACGAGATCCTCGAAGGCGGGGTTGAGCGGGGCACCGCCAGCGTGGCACTTGGCGGCGGCGTGGTGGGCGACCTC
>JANXXW010000495.1 GCA_025350425.1 Rhodospirillales bacterium | reverse complement strand
CAGGTCGGAATCCTGCGTCTGCAATATTTGATGCAGCCAATGCACCAGCTCGACATACGGGTTGCCGCGCAGCTTGCAGAACACCGTGGCACCCTCGACGGCACGATAGCCGAGCGGATTAAGTTTGCCGAACAGCGTGGTGCGACTGATTTCAGTCATGCCATTTCTCTTTCCTGGATCGTGGTTCGCGTGTCGGTTTTTCGAGCCATGCTATCGGCGCCCGCGTCGAGCAGCAGGTCCGTAGCATCCCGCAAGCTCCGGCGCGGCTTCAGCCATGTGGTCCAGCCCAGCCGGCCCTGTTGGCCAAGCCGCGTGTCCGGTATTTCCATGCGACGCAACACGAACCGCACATCCCAAGCCATCACATCGCCGGCGTAGTTGCGAACGATGGGCACCAGCTTGTGGAAACTGGTTCCGCCCGGCAACAGGCGCTCGTACTCGTCAAGCGACAGCGGGCCGAATACGAGGCGGAATTTGTGCGTCCGACTCCACACACGCCCGCCCAGTAGTGCGCCCGTGCCGAGCGTGGCGCCAGCGGTGTCTCCGGATAGCCGAGTATGATCCTGGCGCGGAAGCGTCAGCCAGGAACCCACGAAACTCTCCACCTGCACTGGCATGGCGAAGAACGAGGAGAGGATCGCGGACAGGCCGTCAGCATTGCGCGTCTGGTTCGCCAGCAATCCCGCGAAATGCAATTTGGTCAGATCCGGCATCGCGTCGCGATCGCGCATGCTGGCCATGCCGAGACCGGCGAGTGCGCCGACATAGGTGGCGAATCGGTCGTTGTCCGGTCGGTCAAAACTTACGGCTGGGCGCACATCCGCCCAGGCGCGATACATTAGCGACAGTGCCCGGTGGTGGAACAGATCGGCGAAGCGTTGGAAGGTCGGGTCCCGTTCGTTCCTTACGCGGTCGCGGGCGTATTCGGTCAGGTGCAGCGGCAAAGGGCCATCGGGACCGAACAGGCCGAAGAAATGCACCATCAGGCGATCTGGCCTACCCTCCTCGCCACTCTCCCAACTCGCCAGCATGGAGGACGCGAACTCGACTGATGCCTCCTGCCCCAGGCGGACCGGGTCCTCCGACGGGCGAACGCTGCGTCCGAAGCGAGGACGGTCGGAATGCAGCGCCTCCAGCTCGCGCATGACACGATTGAAGTCGAATGCGTGCGGTACCGCCGCGACCTTCTCCAGCACGCTACCCATCTACAATATTGCCCGCGTGCCGAGGCGGAGCGGCCAGCGCATCACCTCGCCTCGGTCGGTGCAGCGTAGCGTCATCTCGGTGAAGCCATTGATGGAGACGTACTTCGCGAAGAATCGCTCCAGTACGCCAGCCAGCAGCACGGCGCCGCTGCCACCGAACGGCGCCTCGTCCATCGTCAGAGTAATACCAAGGCCGCGCCCGGCGGCCATCGGGCCGCTGCCCGGGATACGGCGTACCACCGTCTGCGCCACTACCGAGAGCAGGCCCTCGAGCTGACGGGATGCGATTGACTGGTTGGATGGGATATATAACCGCAGCAACTCCCGCAGCGCGGCGGCGCCCTGCATCTCGTCAGTGTCGGTCAGGCTGAGATAGTTAAGGCTCAGATGCGAGACGAACCGCCAGGCATAGTCCCCGTCGCCACGGCACGGCCGGGGCGGCACCGGGCCGACGACGCAGCGCACTGAAGCCACGGGCGCGCTGACCAGGATGGTGAAGTCGGTCTGCTGACGCCCGATCGGCATCGACAGCGGCAGGTCTCGGTTGGTGCAGAGCAGATCGAGACCGAGTTGACGCAGATCGCAGTTGGTCGGGGCCTGCTCGGCATCTACCAGCGTGATGAACAACTCGTGGCCGAGGTAGCTGGATCGCGGGCCGCGCTGCCGGCTGCGGGACGAGAGCTGCCGGGGTTGACGGCGCAGCGTGTAATAGCTGCGATGTTCGGGGTTTCGGCTGAGGTCGTTGGCAGCATAGAACGGCAAGAATTTCTGCGGCGCGCTGCCGTCGCTGGCGTAACCCTCCACTCCGCGCACGTCGAATACCTCGAAATCGAGCGGACGCATCCGGTCGGGCACGACCTGATGCTCGGCCTCGCGCTCGCTGAGGTTGATGCGGTCGCTGCGCCGGGGGAACAGGTTGATCGCCGGGGTGCAGAACAGCAGCATCTGGTCGGCGTTGAAGCCGGCGGCAAGCGTGGGGTCGGCGCGGTCCAGCAGGATGACAATATCGAGTTCGCCGGTGGCACATCGTATTGCCGCGCGGTCCAGCCCATCGATGGCGATGAACAGGAAACGCTCCGGCATCGCATAATACTCTTGCAGCAGGCGATAGCCGTCGAAAGACTGCGCGACGCGCGGCAATAACGCTTCCTCCGGGCTGAAGCCGATGGGCCGGACGGCACTCGGCGGCAGGCTCTCCTGCCAGGGCAGCGGCCGAACCGTCGGCCGCACATGCACCTGCGCGACGTTGCAGACCAGTTGCTCGTACAAACGCATCCGCGCGCCTTCCGCGCCGCCCAGGAAGAACACCAGCCGGTCCAGCGCCAGCTTGTTGAACGCCATTTCGCCGGTGACGCGCAGGCGCAACCGGATCGCAGCCTTGACGCCCTTACGATCCGGCAATCCAAGGGCTGCGACCGCGGCGGCGGAACCGGTATACTCGGCTTCGACCAACTCGATCGGCAGCAGTTGCACCGGATGGGCGGTGCGGAACTCGCAGTTGGTCTGGTCCTCGGTCCCGAGCAGGCTGCGAAGTTCCGTGCCGGGCGGAAGCAGCACGCCTTCCGGCATCCCGCGCAACGCGGCGTCAGGTTGGAACTTCACCACCGCCATCGACGGGGTTGGCGCGAGGTAGTGCGGATAAACCATCTGCAACAGGGATTGCGTGAAGGTCGGGAACTCGGCCTGCATCTTCAGTTGCACGCGAGCGGTCAGGAACGCGAAACCCTCCAACAGGCGTTCGACGTAGGGATCGCTGACCTCGATGTTGCCCAACCCGAGCCGGGCGGCGATTTTGGGGAATTCGGACGCGAACTCGCCCCCCATGTCGCGCATAAACGCCAGTTCAGACTCGTAGAGGTTGAGCAGGCGCGGGTCCATCAGCCTCGACCCTTGACCTCGGTAACCACCGCGAGGCGAGTCTCCAGCTCGATCGACGTCTCCAGGAACAGCTGCTGCGGCACTGGCTGCGCCCATAGTTCGCCAGTGATCTCCAGCACCAGCGTTGGAAGTCCCTGGTCCTGCTCCATGGGACGCGCACGAACTTTGAGGCTTTCAGCGCGGATACGCGGCTCGAAGGCGCGGATGGCGTCGGCGATGGATTGCTCCAGCATGGCAGCGCGGCTATCCGCGGCACCGCTGCCGGCGATACCCGGAATGCCGAAATTTAGACAGCTACGCGCAACCAGGCTGTCATGCCTGACATCGTCGACCGCCGCCAGGTTCGTCGAGTTGAGCAACCATCCAAGATCGCGCAATACCGCGCGGCGCAACTGCGTCATGGTCAGGCTCTGCTGGTCGAGCGATTCGCGCTTGCTGCCGGGTGCTAGGTCTGTCAGGCGATCGAGTAGAGATGGCTGCAGCCGCTCGTTTCGGTTGAGTTCCGCCATTTCAGGTCGCAGACGGAGCGGCGCCCGCCGAAACCGGCCCTGCCTCGCCGGCACCAAGCGTCAGGCTGCGTAGATCCATCAGCGCGATCTCGCTCTCGCCAATGGAGAACATCCGTTGGCCGAGGCCAAGTCCCCAGCCAAGATCGGGGTCGCCTTGTTCCACCCACTCCGTGCGCTTGGCCAGCGCCAGCATAGGATCCGAAGCAGTGGCGCTTCCGGGGTAACGGGTCGGGATGAAGCCGACCGACTCACCGGCGTTGGTCCACTTGAAACGGACAGGCAGCCAAATCTGGTCACGCAAGTCAGTCGGTTTTTCGATGGTCAGCGTGGCCACATGCTGCATCGGAATCCAGTAATACGTCCCGTCCACCACGGCCTCGAAGACCGGGCCGAGTCTCGGATCGGAATCGGCGATCCACTCGAATTCCTGTCCATCCGCGCTTCCGGGTGTCGCGTCGGCCTGTTCGAATGCCTGGTCGCGCAGCCCGGCCGCCGCCGCGTAGGCACCGGACGCCAATGCGCGATTGGCTTCGAGCAGCATCGCCACCCAGGGTTGCGGGTGGCCAAACAAAGTCGGCGTGCGGGTACCGGCAAAAACACCGTCACGAAGCAATTCGCAGCGGATCAGCGTGCGATACGTTTCCGCCATCGGGAGAGCGAGAGGGTTGAGCTCAGCGGTGACCGTAAGTTGTGTCAGCGCCCGATCCCACTCACCGAAGATGCAGAACAACTGAAACAGGAACGTCCGCAGTGCAGCATCGCGCGGCGCCTTGCGAACCTCCTGCTTCAACGCCGCAAGTGCGGCGCGAGCATCGCCGCTTTGTAGAAGTGCCCGCGCATCGATCGGATTGGCCATAAGTCCTCGCCGACGATGCGCGGATGATGTTTAGGTGATATCCGTTTCGCTGATGTCCTGGATATTCTTGATCTTGTTCCAGCCACCAGGGGTAATCTGAGTGAACGAGCCGTCCGCCTTCTGTTGGGCATAGTGCACAATAAGGCCGCCGTACTCGAATTCCATGTCCTCGGTTGGCGACTCATCGCCATGCGACCACTTCATGCTTTTAACGGCAACCAGCTTGAAGTCGAACCGCAGGAAGAAAGTTCCGGCCGCCTCGCCGCCAGAACTCTTGCGCAACCCAAGCGAGACCCTTTTGAAAGTTTTGCCAGAGCACGCCATTTGAAAGAACATTGGCGACGCCAGATCGACCTTGCGCGAAATGGTGAAGGGATTGAACGCCACCTTTCCCGCCCCGGCACCTGAGGATTGGCTGCTCATGTTGATCGTCTGCACGATGTCGAAGCCGTATGTGTCGACCTCGAAAACGTTGCCGGCTTGGGATACAAAAGGCTTTCCCAGGACATCGCTGCTGCTCTTGCCGAAGTCAACCTGTGACTCGGACTTCACCTGTGTGCCATCGTATGTGGTGAAAATCATATAGGAGTCGATCGCCATGGTCTTACTTTCTACAGTTGCTGTCTAAACTAGACGAAAATGAAGCTACTTCGGCATCCGCGAGACAAGGCGCAGCGAGACGGTCAGGCCCTCGAGCTGGTAATGCGGCTTAAGGAAGAATTTCGCGCTGTAGTAGCCTGGGTTCTCCTCGTTCGCGACGACCTCGACGAGACCTTCAGCGAGAGGATGCGTGGCCTTCCATTCCTCAGGCGATGAGTCTGGCGAACTATCGACGTATTGGTTGAGCCAGGATTGCAGCCACTTCTGCAGCTGGCCCTGCGTCATCGAGCTGCCGACCTTGTCGCGCACCATGCACTTCAAGTAATGCGCAAACCGGCAACTCGCGAAGAGGTATGGCAGGCGCGCCGCCAAGTTGGCGTTGGCCGTCGCAGCCGGGTCCTCGTACTCCTGCGGCTTCTGCAAGGACTGCGCGCCGATGAACGCGGCGAAGTCTGAGTTCTTCTTGTAAATCAGCGGCATCAGGCCGCACTTCGCCAGTTCGGCCTCGCGCCGGTCAGCAATCGCGACCTCGGTCGGACACTTCATCGCGACGCCACCGTCATCGGATGGGAAGGTATGCGTCGGCAATCCTTCGACCGCACCACCGCTCTCGATACCACGGATCCGGGTGGTCCAGCCATACAGCTTGAATGCCCGCGTGATATTCGTAGCCATCGCGTAGGCCGAGTTCGCCCAAGTGTACTTGTTGCTGTCGGCTCCGGAGGTGTCTTCCTCGAACGCGAACTCCTCAACGGCCTCGGTCTTGGCGCCATACGGAAGCCGAGCCAGGAAACGTGGCATCGCGAGACCGATGTAACGGGAGTCCTCGCTTTCGCGAAGCGAGCGCCATGCCGCGTATTCCGGGGTCTGGAAGATCTTGGTCAGATCGCGGGGATTGGCCAACTCGTCCCAGGTGTCGAGCTGTAGCAATGTCGGGTTGGCTGCGGCGATGAACGGGGCATGTGCGCCAGCCGCGACCTGCGCGATGTCGCCGAGCAATTGGGTATCAGCGGGGCTATGGTCGAAGTAATAATCGCCGACCAGGAGACCAAACGGCTCGCCGCCGAATTGGCCGAATTCTTCCTCGTAGATTTTTTTGAATACTGGGCTCTGGTCCCAAGCCGTACCGCGAAACTTCTTAAGCGATTTCGCAAGGTCTTTCTTTGAGACATTGAGGACCTTGATCTTCAAAGTCTCGTCGGTCTCGGTGTTATTCACCAGATATGACAGTCCGCGCCATGCCCCTTCCAGCGCCTGGAAAGCCTCATCGTGCATGATCGCGTTGACCTGCTCCGATAACTTCGCGTCGATGGCGACGATCATAGCCTCGATCGACCGCAAGGCATCGTTGGAGATCAGTTCGGTGCTGGCGAGCGCTTGGCTGGCAAGGGTATGGATCGCGATCTCGACTGCTTCGCGCGCACGGTCGCTCTTGGGTTTGAACTCGCGATTGAGCAGCGTCGCGAAATCTCCCATCGCGTCGGTTTCAGAAGTGGCTCCTGCCGGCAGGTTCGTTGAAAGCAGTGCGTCCGACATGACTATTCCTCTCCGACTTTTTCAGCGTCGCTCACCGGCTTCGGAGCGGAGGCAAGGCTCGCCAGCAGCGCCGGGTCTTGCAACAGCTTGGCAATGAGCTCCTCGGCGCCGGTCTTGCCGTCCATATATGTCATCAGGTTAGACAACTGAGTCCTTGCTTCGAGCAGCTTGCTCAGCGCATCGACGTTGCGCGCCACCGCGGCGGGCGAGAAGTCATCCATGCTCTTGAAGGTGATATCTACGGCGAGATTGCCTTCACCGGTCAATGTATTCGGAACCGTAAACGCAACCCGCGGCTTCATCGACTTTAAGCGGTCGTCAAAATTATCGATGTCTATCTCAAGCATCTTGCGATCGACGATCGGCGGAAGTGCTTCGCTCGGCTTTCCCGACAGGTCCGACATCACACCCACGACGAAGGGTAGTTGCACCTTCTTCTCGGAGCCGTATGTCTCTACGTCATATTCAATTTGCACACGGGGCGCACGGTTGCGCGCAATAAACTTTTGACTACTCGCCTTGGCCACAGCTCGTTACTCCCCTGATACGGATGAATAGACTTCGATAGTACAGAGCGTCAACATTTCTTTAGCTTTCCATGGTTCCGGCAACACGCTCCGCCTGCCCCAATCCGTCGGGCGCAAGATCACGAATCAAGTCTAGAAATCCCTTATCCGAAAGGCGGCGCGCCCTTGCGATCAGCAAGGGCAACGGGCTCGAAGGTTCGTTGCGTTCATAGTATTCGATGACAAGATCCATCAGGCGAACCGCATCCGCCCGATTTGTAATGGAACCGAGCGAGCCGATATTGACGCCGGCTCCAGAGCGCGGCCTGCCTGCCTCGGGCTGCACGCCGTCCCGCCCCGCGGCCATTTCCTCTTCTGGCGCCGCGCCTTCATCGCTGGCGGATACGACAGAGTAGGTATCTATCATTCGCAGCATGTCGCGAAACAGCTTGATAAGATCAGTAAATTCGGGACCGGTGCCATACCCGGCCTCCGCGTCGAAAACGGCGGGGATGGCGAGGGCGCTTGCGACACACGACGTGATTCCCTCGCGCAAGGCGTTAAGCTGCGCGGCATCGGTTTCACGAAATGCTGCGGAAATCACTGCTTCCGTCATCTTGACGGAATCATCCTCAATTTCGACCGTGCCATTCGTAATCGAAATGTCACGCCAGGACACCGTCCCCGCACGTGAGGAACGCGCCAGCGGCATGTAACGGAGAAAGCGCACCACCCTGACTGGCGCGGCAATGGTAAGGAGCGCGTTGCCACGCAGGGTAGGATCGTTCTCGTCTTCTGGGTCAAGTTGCGGATGGACCGGCAGCCAGCGCGTCTCCAATACCTGACGTATCAGGCACAGCGTCTCCGCATATCCCACCACGCCTTCGCGCTGAAGCCGTGCGACGGCAAGTTGCGCGAACACTCGAAGATCATAGGTGCGGTCAAGCAGCGACCACCCGGAAGTCACCACATCCTTCCAGACCGGCTCCTCCGCAGGCACGATAGTAGAGCCGTATTGCTGCTCGGGTTTGCCCTGTGCGAGGCGTTCAAACTCCGTAAATTCGGCATCGAACTCGAGGTTCGGACCCGTCGGTTCCTCGGCGGAAATATCCGCAAGCGGTGTCGTCATGTCGAGCGGCATCGTCAGAAGGCCATCACGTATGTAGTTCCACGGACATTGCTTTGGTGGGCGGCGCGTGCGGCAGACTGTTATCGATATAAAACTTTACCGTCTACGCAACTATCAATGGAATGGACGATGTTGTCCAGCTAATCCGTCGCCCTGACGGTTCGTCGCACTGCCATCAAATGGCTTCGATATTGCACGGCGGATCGGTCGTGCAGGCGCGTGTGCCAGGCGTGTTCGGCGGTTGCGAGGAGCCGCAACCCATCGATCGACAGTGGGTGCGCGCCTTCGGTCAGCAGTCCATGAAGCAATGGTTCAGCGGCCCCTGACCCCGCCCCACGCTGCGAGTGTCCGCCAATCCAGCCTTCCACCGGGGTCGCGCGGGTTGACCAGTCGAATGGTGTGGCCAGCAGCAACGTGCCATCCGGCCGCAACGCGTCAGCCATCGATGCCAGAAGGCGGCGTGGATCGGGGACGCAATCGAGCAGGTTGAGTGCCAGGACCAAATCGGCGTTCGCCTTCGCAAAAGGCAACGCGGTCGCGTCGCACGCCCAAAAATCCACGCGTTCCCGACCTGGCAGGTCGGCAACGAAGCGGCGTTCGTCGTATACAAGGCCGAGCCGCCGCCGGGCATAGGAGCCTCGTCCCGTCGTCGCCACCCTGCGTGCCAGCCGCAGCAACGCGAGATTGCTGTCGACACCGAGCACCAACGCATTGCCGGCCGCCGCGAGGTCGAAGCTCGTCCGTCCTCCGGCACAGCCGAGGTCGAGCACGTGCCGCGCCATCGCGGCAGGATCCGGGCGCGCGAGATCGAGCAGCGCGGACAGGCATCGCCGAGCGGCGCCTGGCCGAGGCTCGCTCAACGATTCCAACGCATCGAGGTCGCCGTACGCATCCCAGGCGTAGGTGGAAAAGCCCTGCCGCACGATGTCGAACCAGCAATCCGGTCCGAGCGCATCGCCGATCAGGCCGAGGATCACGGGATCGAGGTCGTCCCGCAGCAGCAGTTCGATGGCACGCTCCCCGAGATGCCGGCGCAGGTCCGCCATAATGATCGGAATGCCGTCCACGATCGGATATTCGTGGCGGCACGACGCGTCGGCGCACACGAGGATGCCGGCGAGCACATCGTCCTGATAGTCCGCGAAGCCTTCCGCCAGACCAAGCGGCGGCGCGGTTCCCCGGTCACGTGAGCAAACCGGGCAATGCGGCGCCCAAGCCGCGAAATGCGTGCGCCGCACGGGATGCGACGCTCAGCCGCCGATCAACACGGTGGGGCAGCCCGGCGGGAGTATCTGCCCGACCGGAGACGGAATGGGCGCCACGCACGCGGGATGGCTCGTCATGTCGGTCACCCGCGCGGCGGGCAGGCCCGCGATCAGCACTGTGGCGGACCCCTTGCTGATCATCCCGGGTCCACCGGGCACACACGATGCCAGCATGCAGGGCTGCGTCGTATCGGTGACGCGCGCCGCCGGTCTGCCACCGATCAGCACGGTGAACGCGCCGACGATGATCGGCAGCGGCATCGCCGGATGCGGCACGGGCGTCGGGACTGGTGCCGCCGGATGGATCGGCGCGTGGCAATGCGGCGCATTTTGCAACACGTTATCGCCTACGCAAGCGGCTGGCATTCCCATCCACGATCTCCATCACAGCGTCGCTATATCGTCGCATTAAACCGTGCGGACTTGCATCATCCGTACGCGGAATGGTAGCAGCATCAGGCAGCTATTGGTCAATGGGATCGATCCAAACCATGCGTCACTCCCGAAGCTGGCTCGCCGCGTTGTTGTTCGGATCGGGCCTCGCATACTCCCCCGCCGATGCCGAAACGGCCCGGACCCCGGCTTCCGCTCCATCGGCGCCAGCCCATCCAAACTCCACGCTGCCACAGCAAACGACGGCATCGTTCGGCGATTGGACATTGCGCTGCACGCGGACGGCCGCCGCCGCGCAAACCTGCGAGGTGGTGCAGGGTATCAGCAGCCAGGATCGGACCGTCGCTCAGGTCGCCCTGGGACGGCCGAGCAAAGGCCAGCCATTGCAAATGACCATCCTGGTCCCGGCCAGCGTCACGTTCGGAACTACGCCGGCGCTTTCGCTCGCGCGCGACGGGGAGGCACCGATCATGGACCTGACATGGCGGCGTTGCCTGCCGGGCGGTTGCCTGGCGGACGGCGCAGTGAGCGAGGACGCGCTTCGCCGCGTGCGTGGGTGGACCGAACCGGCGCGTGTCACCTTCGCCGACGGCACCGGACGGATTGTGGCTCTGCCGTTCTCGCCGCGCGGCCTGAC
The DNA here is from genome assembly GCA_025350425.1 of Rhodospirillales bacterium. Classification (GTDB taxonomy): domain Bacteria; phylum Pseudomonadota; class Alphaproteobacteria; order Acetobacterales; family Acetobacteraceae; genus JANXTF01. The sequence goes on along the minus strand of JANXXW010000495.1, from coordinate 6,121 downwards.
ACAGGCATTGGATGCGCTCGCGAAGGACGACGCCGGCTGAAAGCGAGAGACTTTCAGCTTTGTTGATCCTATATCAATATGAAACGACCTGAGAGGAAACGCTATGATCAATTCCCGCCTGCTCGCCGCCGGGCTGCTCGGTGCCCTGACCGCCACCGGTGCCGCATACGCGCAAGGCAATCCCTCGGCCGACCAGATCATCAACTCGTTGCGCCCTGGAACGGGGATCATGGGCGGCACGCGGGGCATCCGTCCCGTGTCTCCCACGACTTCCACGGAGGCGCCGCCTCCCGTCACTCCGTCAGCCGCCGCCGCCGTATCCCACCCGACGCAGGCAACCCACTCCGCCGCTCCCACTCACTCCGCAGCTTCCACTCAGGACGCGGCTCCGGCGGTCCAGGCGCGACCGGTGGTGGCGTCGGCGCCGTCGGTAAACCTCACGGTCCAGTTCGCCAACAACTCGGCCGAATTGACGCCCGCCGCGTCGCGGACGCTTGCGGAGCTAGGAAGCGCGCTGACGAGCGCTTCGCTGGCGACCTACCGGTTTCGCATCGAGGGCCATACCGACACTGTGGGATCGCCCCAGGCGAACAAGGCGCTCTCGGAACGGCGCGCCCAGGCCGTCGTCGCGTTCCTTTCGGCCAATTTCAAGATCGACGCCAGCCGGCTCGACGCGGTCGGAATGGGTGAGGACGGTCTGCTGAAGCAAACGCCGCCAAACACGGCGGAGCCGCGCAACCGTCGTGTCCAGGTGATCAACCTCGGAAGTTAGGCCGGCCCGCCGACGGACACCGCGATGAGTCGCGATGCGGATGACACGGTAATCATCCGCCGTGCCCGGCAGAAATGGCCGATGATCCCCGTGCTGGTCGCGCTTGGCTGCGTCGTGGTTGCCGGCATGGGCGGCCTGATCTGGATGCGGCTTGCGACGAGCCCGCTGTCGTTGCCTCTCATCCCCGCCGCCACCGAAGCCGAACTACGCGCGGAGAGCCCCACGACCCGCACGGTCCTGCGCTTCGCGCTCAACCCGGCAATTCTCGTGATGGACTTCCCGACTCTGGCGGAGCAAGGCGAAATGCTGAATCGGATCGCGGCCTGGGAGGAACGGGCCGGCGTTCCGCGCGATCACCTGCTGGCGGACGCGGAACTTGATGTCGCGATTCGCGCCGGTGGTTCTACATCGGAAACCTACTATTACGGGCACGACTACAGCGCAGCCGAAATCGCCCGGTTCTTCGCGCACGCCGATCTCGAACATATCGCGTTGAACCCGCGCGAGCGAGAGTTGCGGGCGCTGGTGTCAAGAGCTGCTGCCGAGCCGCAAGGCTTCGGGGCCCTCATTACCCTCCCGCGCGCCGACGCGGCCAACCAGGTGGATGCGTCCTCACGCGCCGCGATCCTGCACCACGAGTTGTCGCACGGCGAATACTTCACCAATCCGGTCTTCGCGAGATCGATCAAGACGATCTGGGACTCGGTCCTCACCGCTTCCGAACGGTCATCCTTCCGCACCTATCTCGCGACGGAGGGTTACGACAGCGGAATCGAAGACCTCATGATGAACGAGACGCAAGCCTACCTGATGCACACGCCCGACCCGCGCTTCTTCGATCCGTCGCGACTTGGCATCGCAACCGAACGGCTGACCCAGATCAAGAAAAGCTTCCTGGCGGCGATGCCCGCAGGCTGGCTGCGAGACGAGACCACCATCGCTTCGGCGCCCTAACAAGCGATTGGTCAGTCTGGTAGCGGGCCAGACTGAAAGGCGACTTTCGTGCTTGGCGAATGTCGAGCTGTCCCGCCATAAAGTTGTGCCAGTAGACGACGAGCCTGTTCCAACCCGCGTAGAAAGCGACCCCTGCAACCGATCATCACCGTCTTTATCGCGAGCTGCCTCTTCGCGACGTATGCCGGTATCCGGGCATAGAAACATGTTGTAGCGGCTTGCTAAGTAGGCCTATGGTCCTAACATTATGGAAACCATTCCCTCCTTCGCACCCCTGGCCGCGCGGCTCGCCGCCCACGCGGCGGCGGTGCGTCCGGTAGACGGGGCGCGCGACGATTTGGCCAAGGTGGCGGCGCTGGTGGTGTGCGCCCTGCTGGATATGCTGATCTGCGTATGCGCGGCGCTGGACGCGCGCGCCGCAGCTGGCTTGCATACCGTGGCCTCCGTCTCGGCCGCGCGCCCCAACCAAGCGGCTGCCGTCACGGCCCCGCGCGCGGAGCGCCAAGCCCCGCCAAGTGAGAGGCCCGCTCGCCGCCCCGGTCTTGCGCCGGAGGCCTGCGCAGTGGCCCCGACGCGGGCCGCCCTCCGATCCGAAGCGGTGGAGACCACGCCCGTCAGCCGCTTGCTGACTTGGTCGCGCGACCCTGGCCCGATCCAGGTAGTCCCTGCTCCGCCGTGGCGGCCGCGCCGGGAAACGCGGCTTTTTCACCTGCATCTCCGCACGCTCATATCGTTACGATATTGTAACTGTTTGCAGTTGTAGGATATTCGGTGACATCAGACCGACCCACTATCCGTCCTGGCGGGACAACGCATGAACCAAGTCTTTCGCCGGTTGGTCCCGATGGTCCCCTCGCCGGTCACCACGAAGCCCTGGACCTTGTAGAAGCCCACTGCCCGCGAATTTTCCTGGTTCACCTCAAGCAGCAATTCTCCTGGCGAAACTTGCCGTGCCGCCGCGATCAGCGCCGTCCCGATACCAGAACCGAAACGGCCCAGGCTTACGGCGAGTTGATCGATATGCCCGCTGCCGGGGTCCACCGTCACGAAGCCAAGCGGCAGATCCGCGTCATCGACCGCGCACAGGATCGCGATACCCGACGCTTCGTGCTCGGCAAGCCGCTCACGCAGCCAGGAGCCCCGTCCCGAAAAATCGATGTCCGGCATGGTCGCGTTCCAACTCGCGACCCACAGGTCGACCACCGCCTCCACGTCGGCCGTCACGAACGGCCGGACCAGCGTCAGGACAGCGCCGCCTTGGTTGCCCGCCGTAAATCGAAGTCCGGCGCCGCGACCATCTCCGGGGTGATTACCGCCCCGGTGCTCAGCAGCCGGCGGGCGGCCACGTGGTCGGAAGGACGGTTCACGGTCTCGACGCCCGCAAGCCGGCCGTCGCGGAACGCATAAACCGTGAAGTCGCGGCTATCCGTGTCGCCGCGCGGAACAACGATCTGGCACCCAGCGGTGAACCCCGCAATCTGCAACTTCCAATCGCCCTGGTCGCTCCAGAACCACGGCACCACGTGATAAGGCGCCGGCTTGCCGAGCAACCGAGCCGCCAGGCAACGGGCGTGATCGACCGCGTTCTGCACCGACTCTAGCCGAACCATACCGCCCGCGTACCGGTTAGGGTAGGCGGCACAGTCCCCGATTGCCGATATATCGGGATCTTCGGTCGCGAGGTTCTCGTCCACCACGACACCGTTGGCGACCGGTAAGCCCGCATCCGCCGCGAGTTCGGCGTTGGGGATCACGCCGATGCAAACCAGCACCAGCGAACCCGGCAGCACAGTGCCGTCGGCGAGTTCCACGCCGGTCACCCGCACAGAATCACCCAACAGGCGCACCACGCCGGTGCCGAGATGGAAGCGAATGCCTTGGCGCTGATGCTGACGGATGAACGCTTCCGACATCACGGCAGTTATCGCCCGTCCCATCGGCAGGAGTGTGGTCTCCACGACGTCCACTTGCGCCCCTCGCGCAGCGGCGACGGCGGCGGCTTCGAGGCCAAGGAACCCGGCACCTATGACCACGATGGCATCTGCCGCATGCATCGCCACGCGCAGCGCCTCCGCCTCCGCCTGGGTCCGCAGCGCATGGACACCCGCGAGATCGTGGCCCGGCACCGGCAGCGGCCGGTTGCGGGTACCCGTCGCGAGCACGAGGTGCCCGTACTCCAGCATCTCGTCCGTGGCGGTGATGACCCGGCGCGCTTCGCGGTCAATGGCGACAACACGGGTGTCGCCACGCACCTCAATCGCATGCTTGTCGAAGAATGTCTGCGGCCGGAACGGCAGCAGATCGGCATTGCCGTCACCTTGCAAATACGATTTCGACAGTGGAGGCCGCTGGTACGGCAGCCCCTGCTCGTCCCCAACGAGGCGCACCCGCCCTGCATAGCCGCCTTCCCGCAACGAGACCGCGAGCTGGTAGCCGGCCTGCCCTGCGCCCACGATCAGGACACCGGCGGGGCCGATCAAATCTGGCGCTCTGGAACATGCACCACGAAACCGTCGAGGGCCGGGGTCACGTGGATCTGGCAACTCAGCCGGCTGTTCGGCTGGCGCATAATTGCGGTGCCGTCCAGCAGCGCGTCCTCGTCGTCGGTCATCGCGGGCAACAGGTGCAACTGGTCCGGCTCTACGGACACGTGGCAGGTCGCGCACATGGCGTTGCCTCCGCATTCGCCGACGATGCCCTCCAGCCCATGGCTGGTGGCGGCGAACATGATCGTGTTGCCAACGGCAACATCGAGCGTCTCGCGGGCGCCGTGGAACTGGACGAAGGTGATTTCAGGCATGCGTCATTGAGTCCTATGCAATCTAAGCGGCAGGCTGGCGAGCCCGCGCAACGTGTTGTTGAAACGCCGGCGCGGCTCACCGACGATCTCAATGGCGGCGACCTTGCGGGCCAGGGCCTGCAACACGACCTCGCCCTCGAGCCGCGCCAGCAGTTGGCCAACGCAGGCATGCACGCCCGAACCGAAGCCGACATGACCCACTGTCTTGCGAGCGATATCGTAATCCTCCGGGCGCCCCCACTTGCGAGGGTCGCGATTGGCCGCACCGAGGAACATGAGAACCTTCTCTCCCTCGTCAATATGGAAGCCGCCGACCTCGACGGGTCGGGTGGTGGTGCGGAAGAACGTCTGCACCGGACTCTCGAACCGCACCGCCTCCTCGAACGCGGCGCGGGCGAGACCAGGGTTCGCGCGCAGCTTCTGGAACTGCTCGGGGAAACGTGAGAGGCAGAACAGCGCCGCACCAAGCCCGCTGACAGTCGTGTCGACGCCTGCGGTAAGCAACGAGCGCACTACCATCGGCGCCTCGTCCTCGGTCAACTCTCCGGTGGCGACGGCTGCATGTATCTGTGCGCCAAATCCGTCATCGCTCAGATTTTTCCGCTCGGACTGCGCCCGCACCCAGGCCATCACGGGCTCCGCGTCGCGAACCGCCTCGGCAAACAGCTCGTTTCGCGGCCCAAAGGAATTGAACACCATGTTGCCGTAGGGCAACAGGTTATGCCGATGGCCCTGAGGCATTCCGATGGCGTCGGGGAACACCGCCAGCGGGAAGGCTTCGGAGAGCTCCGGTACGGCGTCGAAGCTGTCCCGCCCCAGCAACTCGTCGATCATGGTGTCCGCAGCCGCAGCGAACCGCTCCTTGAGCGTCTTCATAGCGGCTGGCGAGAGCACGCGGTTGAGCACTTTGCGGGTGCGATCATGGAACGGCGGGTCGGTTTCAAGCACCAGGCTCGGGAGGCGCCAGGGCGGTTCCTTCTTGAAATCCGAGAGCCCAACGCCGCGCGCGCTGGAGAACGTTTCCCAGTCGTTCAGGACGCGATGCACCTCGTCGTAGCGCGCGACCGCCCAAATCTCGTACTTGGCAAGCCGCACCACCGGACCAGCATCGCGTAAGGCCGCATGGACCGGGAACGGATCGGCGAAGAACTCGCGCGAAAACGGATCCGCGGTCGAGACCGGCGGCGTGATCGCCACGTCCATGGCAGCTCCCTTATGTCGATCGGATTTTGCGAGCGAGGGAAGCAGGTTCAGGCAGGGGTCGCAACGCTCTTAAAATATGATCCTGGCGCCCACCAGCCGCAACGTCAGCACGGTGACCAGCACCACCACCATCACGATCGATAAACCCCAGCGCAGCCACATATAGCCCGGTGGCATCAATCCCCGGCGGCGCAATTGGCTTTCCGTGACCACGGTGACGAGGTGGCCCACAATCAGCACGGCCAAGCCGCCTTCGGGACTGTGCAGCAGCGGCATCAGCAACGCGCTCATGCAGGTGGTGACGGCGCGTTCATATTCGCGATATTCCGGCAGCGTCTCCGAAGAGATCGCGATATGGCATGTGGGGTGCTCCTGGCGCAGGATCTCCCGGG
>JANXXW010000460.1 GCA_025350425.1 Rhodospirillales bacterium | reverse complement strand
CCAGTGCTCGACGCTGCCGCCCGGCGAGATGATCTCGTAGGCGCTCATGGTCGCGTCGCCGACGAAGATGGCGCGGTAATCCTGCCCGTAGGTCCTGATCACTTCCTCGGTCGAGACCAGCGTGTCGCCCCGCCGGTGGTTCTGCCGCCAGACCCGTTCGTACGGGCAGTTGTGGAAGTAGTAGAACGCCAGATGCTTGAACTCCGAACGCGCGGCGGAGAACAACTCCTCCGAAGCGCGGATATGGTCATCCATCGAGCCGCCGATATCGAGGAACAGCAGCACCTTCACCGCATTGTGCCGCTCGGGCACCATTTTCAAATCGAGTGACCCGGCATTGCGCGCCGTGGCGCTGATCGTGCCCGATAGGTCCAACTCGGTCGCCGCACCCTGGCGCGCGAAGCGCCGCAACCGCCGCAACGCCAGCTTGATGTTGCGCGTGCCCAACTCCACGCTGTCGTCGAGGTCACGAAACTCGCGCTTGTCCCACACCTTCACCGCTCGACGATGCCGGCTTTCGTTCTGGCCGATCCGAACGCCCTCCGGATTGTAGCCGTATGCGCCGAACGGTGAGGTGCCAGCGGTGCCGATCCACTTGCTGCCGCCCTGGTGCCGACTTTGCTGTTCCGCCAGCCGCTCGCGCAACGTCTCCATCAGCTTGTCGAAGCCGCCGAGCGCCTCGATCTGCGCCCGCTCCTCGGCAGTCAGATGCTTCTCCGCCATCCGGCGCAGCCACTCGTCGGGCAACGCGCGCGCCTCCATACCCGGCGCACCCGGCACGGACGCCGCCTCCAGCCCACGGAACACCTGCCCGAACACCTGGTCGAACCGATCGAGGTGGCGCTCATCCTTGACCAGCGTGGCCCGGCTCAGGAAGTAAAAATCCTCCACGCTGTAATCGGCGACGCCTAACTTCATCGCCCCCAGCAGCGTCAGGTATTCGGTGATGGAGGCCGGCACGCCAGCCTCGCGCAGGGCGAACACGAATTGCGCGAACACGGCTACCGCCCGCGGCGGTTCATGAACGCCAACTGCTCGAACAGCTGTACGTCCTGCTCGTTCTTCAGCAGCGCGCCGTGCAGCGGCGGGATCACCAGTCTCGCGTCGCTGCTCCGCAACACCTCCGGCGGCAGATCCTCGATCATCAGCAACTTCAGCCAATCCAGCAACTCCGATGTCGCCGGCTTCTTCTTCAGCCCCGGCACCTCGCGCACCTGGAAGAAAACATTCAGCGCCTCGCGCGCCAGATCCTTCTGCAAATTCGGATAATGCGCGTCCACGATGCGCTCCATCGTCGTGCGGTCGGGAAAACGGATATAGTGGAAGAAGCAGCGCCGCAGGAACGCATCCGGCAGCTCCTTCTCGTTGTTGGAAGTGATGATCACCACCGGACGATGCCGGGCCGCCACCGTCTGCCGCGTCTCGTAGACGAAGAACTGCATCCGATCGAGTTCAAGCAGCAGGTCGTTCGGGAACTCGATATCCGCCTTGTCAATCTCGTCGATCAGCACGACCTGCGGCCGGTCGGCCTCGAACGCGTCCCACAGCTTGCCGCGCACGATGTAATTGGCGATATCGGCCACCTTGGGGTCACCAAGCTGGCTGTCGCGCAGGCGCGACACGGCGTCGTATTCGTACAACCCTTGTTGCGCCTTGGTGGTCGATTTCACGTGCCATTCGACCAGGGGGTAGCCGAGTGCGGCGGCAACCTCATGCGCCAACACGGTCTTGCCGGTGCCAGGCTCACCCTTCACCAACAGCGGGCGCTGCAAGGCAACGGCGGCGTTGACCGCGACCTCCAGGTCTCGGGAGGCAATAGAGCGCTCGGTACTCTGGAACTGGGCCACTCGGTATCCTCATCTTACGGTCAGCGCATCGAGGCCGAGGCGCGACGCCCACCACGTTATGCAAATGATTTTGGGGTGTCAGTAACCGATCTTGTCGGTCTTGCTTGCCCACGCTTCGAATGCCACCCGTCCTTCGTCGCGCAGCAATTCCGAGATCGGAATGGCTCGCTCCGCCAGTGGCCGGGGGATTTCGTTGTAGATGAGTGCGTCATCGAACCCGATCGCCGCCGCATCCGCACGGCTGTTGGCGAAATGGATGCGGTCCAGCCGCGCCCAGTAGATCGCGGCAAGACACATCGGGCAGGGTTCGCAACTCGTGTAGATCTCGCATCCCGCCAGATCAAACCGCCCCAGTTCCCGGCAGGCACGCCGGATCACCTGCATCTCCGCGTGCGCCGTCGGATCGTTGGTCGAGGTCACCTCGTTCCATCCCTCGGCGACGATGACGCCCTCGCGCACGATCACCGCCCCGAACGGCCCGCCATCGCCCGCCGCCATCCGCTCACAGGACAGCGCAATGGCACGGCGCATAAATCGCTTCCCGTCTATGGACATGCACACCCCTTCACTCCACAGCCGGCCGTCCCGTTGCCCATCACCGCACTCGCCTTACTGGCTGCAACCGCCTGGGTCTGCACCCGATATGCCGCGCCTTGCCGTGCCTGCATCATCTGGGCGACGACCGAAATCGCGATCTCCGCCGGGTGCTTTCCGACGATGCCGGGCAGGCCGATCGGGCATACCAGTGCTGCATCGTCGATCCCGGCCCGCACAAGGCGGCCGCTGAACCGCGCGCGCTTGGTCTCCGAGCCGATCAACCCGACGAACCCCAAATCGCCCCGCCGCAGCGCCGCCGCGATCAGATCGTAATCCAACCCATGGTCGTGGGTCATCACCAGCATAAACCCACCCGCCGGCAGCCCAGCCACTTCACCGACGGGATCGGAGCACACACGACCCTCGGCGCCCGCTGGAAACTCATCCGCCCGCGCATCGATCCAGGTCAGTCGGCACGGCAGCGTGGCCAGGAGCGAGGCGACCGCGCGTCCGACATGGCCGGCCCCGAACAGCACCACCTCCCAGGAAGGTGGCCGCACCGGCTCGAACAGCAGGCTGACATGGCCGCCGCAGCATTGTCCCAAGGCTGGACCGAGCGGGAAGTCCCGCGTCACGGATCCGCCCACACCGCCCAGTGTGCCGCCCAGTATCTCGCGCGCAATCCCGACCGCCGCATGCTCCAGCCGCCCGCCACCGATGGTTCCGAACACCCGCCCAGCGGACACCACCATCTTGCACCCAGCCTCGCGCGGCGCCGACCCGCGCGCGGACAGGATGGTGACCAGCACCCCCGCCTCAGCCGCCCGCTCCAACTCGCTGAGAGCCGCGATCCAACTCATGCGCGGCAACTCTCGATGGTCATCAACACGCGCTCTGGCGTGGCCGGTGCATCCAGGCGTGGCACAGCGCCGGGACACGCGTTGCAGACGGCATCCTGCAATGCCTGGAACACCGCGATCCCCAACATCAACGGCGGCTCTCCCACCGCCTTCGATTTATGGACGGCGCCATCGGCATCCTCGACATCGTCGAAGAAATCGACGTTGAACGCAGTCGGCACATCGCCGCAGGACGGTATCTTGTAGGTGGAAGGCGCGTGGGTTCGCAGCCGGCCCTCCGCGTCCCACACCAGTTCCTCCGTGGTCAGCCAGCCCATGCCCTGCACGAACCCGCCCTCGATCTGCCCCCGATCCACCGCCGGGTTCAACGAGCGACCGCAATCATGCACGATGTCGACACGGTGCAGCCGATACTCCCCGGTCAGCGTATCCACCTCCACCTCGGCCACCGCCGCCCCGCACGCGAAATATAAGAACGGTCGCCCACGATGCGTCGCGGGATCGTAATGTATCTTCGGCGTGCGATAGAACCCCGTCGCCGATAGCTGCACGCGCTGGTTGTACGCCATCCGCACCACGGTCGCGAACGGCAACGCCTGCTCGCCCCCGATCACCTGCCCGTCACGGAACTCGATCGCCTGCTCATCCACGCCGAACTCCACTGCCACCACCGCCGCGAGACGCGCGCAGATTATTGCCGCCGCGTTATGCGCCGCGTGGCCGTTGAGGTCGGTGCCAGAGGAAGCCGCCGTCGGCGACGTGTTTGGCACCTTGTCCGTCGAGGTCGCGGTGTTCTTGACGCGATCCAGCGGAATGCCGAACGTGTCGGCGACGATCTGCGCCACCTTCACAAACAATCCCTGCCCCATCTCGATGCCGCCATGGTTCAGCATGACCGAGCCGTCGGTATAGACATGTACCAATGCCCCCGCCTGGTTCATCCGCAGCAAGGTGAACGAGATGCCGAACTTCACCGGCGTCAGCGCGATCCCCCGCTTGCTCCACGGACTGTTCGCATTGAACGCCGCGATCTCGCGCCGCCGCGCGGCGTAGCCGCTCGATGCCTCCAATTGACGGATGATGGCTGGCACTGGGAAATTCTCGATCTGCATCCCGTAATGTGTCTCGTCCCGCCCCTCGCCGCCGTATAGGTTGCGCTTGCGGACCTCCAGCGGATCGAGCTGCAGATGACGCGCGATGGCGTCCATCACCGCCTCGATTCCCATCATCCCCTGCGGCCCGCCGAAGCCACGAAACGCGGTGGCGGATACCATGTTGGTCTTGCACCGATGCGAGGTGATCGTGGCGTTGCCCAGGAAATACGCGTTGTCCGAATGAAACATCGCGCGGTCGTTGATCGCCCCAGAAAGATCGGGCGAAATCCCGCAGCGCGAGGCCAACTCGAAGGTGATGCCCTCGATACGGCCGGTGTCATCGAAACCCACGTCCCAATCGGTGCGGAAATCATGCCGCTTGCCGGTCAACATCATGTCGTCGTCACGATCGAGCCGCAGCTTGACCGGCCGCCGGGTGCGCGCGGCCAGCAGCGCCGCGATCACCGCGATCTGCGAGGCTTGGCTCTCCTTGCCGCCGAAAGCCCCGCCCAGCCGCCGCGCCTCGCACACCACGTTGTGGTCAGCGATGGCCAACGCCCGTGCCGTCAGATGCTGCACCTCCGTCGGGTGTTGCGTGGAACTGAACACATGCATGTCGTCGTCCTCGCCGGGGATCGCCATTGCGATCTGCCCTTCGAGGTAGAAGTGATCTTGCCCGCCAATGGTTAACCGACCCTGAAGACGATGCGCCGCCCGCGCCAACCCCGCGGCCGCGTCGCCGCGCCGCATCACCTGCGTCGGCAGCACGAACGATCCGGCCGCCAGCGCCTCGTCGATATCGAGCACCGGCCGCAGCACGTCGTAGTCGATCCGCGCCAGCGCCGCTGCTTGCCGTGCCTGCTCCAGCGTTTCGGCGGCGACCGCGAAGATCGACTGCCCGTGATACTCCACCAGCCCGTCGGCGAAGATAGGGTCGCCCGGGAATGACGGCCCGACATCGTTGACGCCAGGCACATCACGTGCGGTCAGCACCGCCACCACGCCGGGCGATGCCGCCACCGCGGACAGGTCGGGCGTTGTAAACCGGGCGTGGGCAACCCTGCTCAAACCTACGAACGCATGCAGCAGCCCGGAGGGTTCCGCCATATCGTCGAGGTAGAGCGCCTCACCATCGACATGCTTGGCCGCGCTGTCATGCGCGCGGGGCGAACCCACGACGGGCGCGGTCGTCTTCACGCGGCCATCTCGGCCAACGCCGGCGTAGAACCTGGTGACCAGCTTTCCGCGTGCAGCTTGGTCAACAGATTGCACGCCACGGCGCGGCGATACTCGGCGGAGGCGCGCATATCGGAAATCGGCCGCAATTCGCCGGCCAGCGCCGCGCGGGCGCGCACCAGCGTCGCCTCGTTCCACGCCGCGCCGATCAGCGCCGCCTCGGTCGCCCGCGCGCGGAACGGAATCGCGGCCACGCCGCCAAAGCCGATACGCGCATCGACGATCTGCTCGCCGTCAAGCGTGAGGCGGAACGCGCCGCACACCGCGGAAATATCCTGCTCAAACCGCTTCGAGACCTTCCACATATGAAAACTCTCGCCCGGACGCGGCAGCGGAACACGAACCCGCTCCACGAACTCGCCGAGCGCCAATGCGGTCTGGCGGTACCCTATGAAGTAATCCTCCACCGGCATCGTCCGGACGCCACCTGACCCGCGCAGCCGCACCTCCGCCCCGAGTGCGATCAGCGCCGGCGCCGCATCGCCGATCGGCGAGCCGTTGGCGACGTTGCCGCACAGCGTGCCACGCGTCCGCACCTGCCGGGATCCGAAGCGCCGCAGCATGGCGGCGAACGCCGGGTAGGGTCCGGCCAACACCGACAGCAACGCCTCGTGCGTCACTCGCGCACCCACCTCGATGCAACCGTCGCGCAGCTCAATCGCCTCCAGGCCCTCGACCGCCTCCAGCGAGATCACCACCGGCAGACGGCGGTGCCCCTTCGTGACCCACAGCCCGATATCGGTGCCCCCCGCGAGGATCGTGGCCTCGGGATGCGCTGCCAGCAGTTCCACGAGATCGTCAGCGTTGGTGGGCACGTGCAGGCGCGTGCCAGCCACATCCAGCGCCAGCGGGCTCGGATTGCGCAGCGCCGTCAGTGTCCGGGCCGTTTCGGCTGCGCCTACGGCAAACCCATCGATCACAGGTTCCGCCCGAATAGCCTCGGCCGCCGCCACGATCGGCCGGTATCCGGTGCAGCGACACAGATT
>JANXXW010000459.1 GCA_025350425.1 Rhodospirillales bacterium | reverse complement strand
CGCACCGAGGACGAGGCGCGCGCCGCCTACGCTCGCGCCAACCCACAAGGTCGCCTCGTGGCGCCCGAGGAGGTTGCCGCTGCGGTCATGTTTCTGGTCGGGCCGAACTCGGACGCGATTACGGGCCAGTCCATCGCGGTTGCTGGCGGGGAGGTGATGTGATGGATGGGATGCTGCTCGACGCGGAAACCCGCGCCCAGGAACGACCGCACGACCACCAGGACGAACTCCGCCTCTGGCTCCGGCTGCTCACCTGCACCACGCTGGTCGAAGCCGGCATCCGCTCCCGCCTGCGGGCGGGGTTCGACACAACCCTGCCACGCTTCGACCTGATGGCGCAGCTGGATAAGGCGCCGGAAGGCATGACCCTGGGCGAAGTCTCCCGCCGCATGATGGTCAGCAACGGCAACATCACCGGCCTCGTGGAGCGGCTCGTCGAGCAGGGCCATGTGGCCCGCATCCCCCACCCCACGGATCGCCGCGCCGCCTACGTGCGCCTGACCGAAGCGGGGCGCGCCGCCTTCGCGGACATGGCCCTTGCCCATGCCGGCTGGATCGCCGGCCTGTTCGGCGACCTCTCCCCCACCGAGATCGCCACCATGATGCGCCTGCTGGCACGCATGAAGGCCTCGGTCCGGGCTGAGATGGACCACGCCGTATGAGTCTTGTGACCTTGCAGCCGCCCGGCTGGCCCCGCCCGAAAGGCTACGCCAACGGCATGGCTGGCGAGGGGCGCTTCGTACTGACGGGCGGGCAGATCGGCTGGGACGCCGAGGGCCGTTTCGCCGAGGGACTGGTGGCGCAGACACGCCAGGCCTTGCTGAACATCGTGGCCATCCTGGGCGAAGCCGGCGCTGGGCCGCAGCACATCGCGCGACTCACGTGGTACGTGACCGACATCGAGGTGTATCGGAACGCGGGCAAGGAAATGGGCGCGGCATGGCGCGAGGTCATGGGCCGCCACTTCCCCGCCATGGCGGTGATCGGCGTCACCGCCCTGGTCGAACGCGCGGCCCTGGTGGAGATTGAGGCAACCGCGATCATCCCATAACGATCATCGGTGCTGATGCGCGCTCCAGACAAACAGGACGCTCCCGAGACTAAATCGCCAAACTCCCCAAACTCGATCCCCCGCATACGAATAAAGTCTGCCCGGTCACGAAACCCGCTTCCGAAGCCGCGAAAAACATCACGGCCCTTGTCACGTCCTCCGGGCGACCCAGCCGCTTCACCGGAATTGCTGCCGCCAGCCGGCTCTCCCGCTCGCTCCCGGCTGGTACGACGTCGTGGAACATCCGCGTGCCCCCGATCGGTCCTGGTGCCACGACGTTCACGGTGATCCCGTCGGCTGCCAGTTCCAGCGCCCAGGTCCGCGCCATCCCGATCATGCCCGCCTTGGTCGCCGAGTAGGCCGTCCGCGTCTCGGCCCCCAATGCCGCGCGCGAGGACAGCAGCACCACCCGCCCAAACCTACGGTGCTTCATGCCCGGAAGCACCGCCTGCAATATCTGTAGCGGCGCGCCCAGATGCAGTTGCGTCAACGCCTGCAAATCGGCCAACCGCACATCGGCCAGCAGGTTGGGCCGGATCATGCCGGCATTATGGATCAGGTGGCTCACCTCGAACCGGCTTGCGAGGTTGGCCGCCATCTGGGCGGTTGATTTCGGGTCCATCAGGTCGACTACCGCCGCCCGGAGCCGCTCATGCTCCCAATTCGGCGGCTCACGTGCCACCGAAATCACCTCGTAGCCGTCAGCGATCATCGCCCGGCAGATTGCGGTCCCTATACCGCCCGATCCGCCTGTGACGATCGCGACACTCAAGCCATCACCAACGCCAGCACCCGCAACGGGCTGCCGCTGCCACCTTGAATTTTCAGCGGCGGGCTTACGATCACCGCGCCCGTGGCTGGCAGAAGATCGAGATTGCACAGGCATTGCAGGCCGTAGCGCCCCTTACCGTGCATGTAGAAATGTGCGGGGTAGGGCGGAGTGAAGAGATGCGCCTGTCCGGCATCGGTGCCAATCGTCTCGGTGCCGAAGCCCAGTACGTCGCGCTCCTCCACGAGGAAGCGTACGGCTTCCGGGTCTGGGCCAGGCGTGTGCGCACCATCCTCGCGCATGTTGGCGTAGGCAGCGCCCGAACGTTTGGACCAGTCGGTCCGCAGCAGAACCCAGCCGCCGGCGGGAATATGGCCATGTCGGGACTCCCACGTCTCCAGCACCGCGCGGGTCAGCACGAAATCATGGTTGCCGGCGGTCTCCTTCGAGCAGTCGATCACCACGGCGGGCGCGATGAACTTGCTGGCGGGGATGGTATCCACCGTGTTGTTGGGGAAGTCCTTGCCGGACACCCAATGGATCGGCGCGTCGTAATGCGTCCCGGTGTGTTCGCCGCAGGAGAAGTTGTTCCAGTACCACGCTGGCCCGCGCGAATCGTAGCGGGAGATCTCCTCTAGCCGGAACGGCGCGCATTGGCCGAACTCCGGCGGCAGCGTGATAGTCGGGAAATCCGCCGACAACGTCTGCGTAAGATCGACCACCGTGATGCTGCCGCTGGCGAGGTCGGCGGCGAAGTCGGCCAGGCTGCTCATTGGGTTCTCCCGTTAGGTTGCGAGTTCGCGTTCGAGTATCTTCGGATCGTCAAGCCAACGCGCCAAGATGTCTTGTGCGACGTCGCCGACAGCGACATCCTCGATCCCGTCGCGCAACGCTCTCACGATCGCAGTCGCAAGTGCCGTGGGTGCCACTTTCGGCGACGGCACAGTCTGGTGCCATTCGTCATCGAGCGGGCCGACGAGCACGTTCACCACGCGGATCGGCCGAAGATCGGCCCGCAACGCCTGGCTCAGTGACAGCGCCGCGGCCTGCGACGCTGATGTGGTGCCCCAGCTTGGCAAGTTGGTCAGCGCATACACCGACAGTACGTTCACCCAGGCGCACGCGGGATGGGTGCCATCGGCCGCGCGCGACCGCAATGCCGGGCCGAGCGCCTGGGCCAATCGCATTGGCCCGAAATACGCCGCTTCCATTTCCACGCGCGCCGTCGTCAGGTCACCACGCGCGAGAATGCCGCCCGGTCGGGTATAAAGGCCGGTATTCACCACGATCTCCAGCCGGCCACCATAGGCGGCCGCGCAGCGACGCACGCTGTCCGCATCGGTTAAATCCAGCTCGATCATTTCGGCGCCGTCCACTGACGCAAACGGTTTCCAGATGTCGGCTATTCCCAGCACGACGTGTGCGCCGGCGGCGAGCAGAGCACGCGCGACGGCCTGGCCGATCGGGTGGCGGCCATCGGTCACCAGCACGCGGCGGTCTTGTGGGTCGTTGGTCAGTTCGCGCATCATGGGATCATCCAAAGAATCGTGCGTGGCGGCGAGGGGCAGCGCCACCATGACGCCCTGGCCGGCACGATCCAGCTTTTGCACAAGCCGTGCCCGGTCTCCTGGCACCAACGAAGCCTGCACATGCGCGATCACGGTGGGGCCGGCATCCATCGCCACCGTGCCGGTGCGCCAGGGCATACGCTCGCGGAAATACGGGTCGCCGCTGATCCGGATAGTGGTTGCCGCGAGCAGCGTGCCTTCTGACGGCACAGCCCGCCACGCGAGTTCATCGCCGAGACACGCGCCACAGATTTCGCGCGGGGGATACTGCACGGTCTCGCACGCCGCGCACACCTGCAACACGAACCGCCCTTGTGCCGCCGCCGCCGTGATGCCGAGCGCGGTACGGCTACGCGCGGAGGGTGGCAGCAAGGGAGCCTGCGTGCGACGCAGCGGGTTCTTGCGTTTGGGCGGCGGCACCATCGCTTATCCCCCCGCCGCCAGGATCGCGGCTCCGCTGCATAGCCCGCGATCGTAGTTGATCATGCCGAAGCCGGACACCATCGCGAGCTTGGCATCGGCCACCTTCGCGCCGAGCGTCTCGCCCGTCAGCTGCCGGATCGCCTCCACCAGCCCCAGATGCCCTCCGGCCGCCCCCGCCTGGCCCACCGATAGCTGCCCGCCGGAGGTGTTGTGCGGAAAGTCGCCAGTCACCCTCAGGTCATGCGCGCGCACGAAGGCCGGCGCCTCGCCCTTGGCGCAGAAACCGAGGTCCTCGATCTGCATCATGATGATGACGGGGTAGTCGTCATAGGTCTCCAGCAGGTCGATGTCGCCCGGTCCGACGCCGGCCATGCCGTAAAGCTCGTCGCGATCCACCGCCCATCCGCCACGCAACTGGATCGGGTCTTCGGCGAATGCGTTATGCCGCTCGATGGTCGATAGCAGCCGCGCCGAAGGCAGGCCAAGCGCGCGCGCCGTCTCGTCTCGCATGACCAGGAACGCCTCCGCCCCCGCGCATGGCATCACGCAATCGAACAATGCGATCGGGTCAGCGATCGGACGTGCTGCGAGATACTGTTCCAGGGTGAGCGGCCGCTTCATCAGCGCATGGGGCGTGTTGCGTGCGTTGCTGCGTTGCGAGACGCAGATGCGCCCGAAATCCTCGCGCGTGGCGCCGTATGTTCGCATGTAAGCGTCGGTCAACAGTGCGAAACTCATATTCGGGCCGCCCGCGCCGTAGGGATACACGGCATCGGTCGAAAACCGGCTGAAACCCGTGAGTTGCTGGCGGAAACTGTCGGGGTGGTTCGTATCGCCCGCGACGCAGGCGACGATATCGGCATCGCCAGCCTGCACGGCCCGCGCCGCGCGCCGCAGCGCCGCGATACCACTCGCGCCGCCCATCGGGATGTGGTCGAGCCAGCGGGGCGAGATACCAAAATGCTGAGTGAGGCCAACGGCCGTGTCGAGCCCGAGCGAAAAGCTGGAACAGCAGAATCCGTCTACGTCGCGTGGCCGCAACCCGGCACGCTTCAACGCCGCCGCGAGCGCCTGCCCGATCCAGCGATGCGCGCTGTGAATGGAATAGCGCTCATACGGGATCGTCGTTGGCGCCGTGACAACGACGCCGTCGTAGCCCCGTCTCATTCGTAACGTCTTCTCATTCACCACGTCGCTTGAGGTGCCGCAGATCGATCGCGCGCCCAGTCTCGCACAACTCCGCCGCCAGCGCCTTTAGGTTTCCTCGCTGGATCTTGTTGGTTGACGTGATCGGAACTGCGTCCACGAAGGCGAGCCATCCCGGTGCCTTGTAGTAGGCCAGCCGTGTCCGGCACCACTCCGCGATCTCGGCTGCGATCCGGGCGGGATCGTCGGGACTATGTTCGGGCACGATGCAGGCAAATACCTCGTCCCCCCGAACCGCATCCGGCACGGCGGCAACGGCGGCGGTTCGGATTTCGGGATGCTGCTGCAGCACGCCTTCTACCTCCAGCGCCGAGATATTCTCACCGCTACGCCGGATCACGTTCTTCTTGCGGTCCATGAAGCGGAAACTTCCGTCCGTGTCGCGTGACACGATATCGCCGGTGTGAAACCAGCCGCCTTGCCACGCGATTTCGGTCGCCTCGGGCTCCTTGAGATACTCGGCGAAAAAGCCCCGGCGCGCATCGGCTCCGGCACGCCGCACCAGCAACTCGCCCTGGCTCGCCTCGGTCCCGTCATCCGCCTCGATCCGAACTTCGATCTCTTGTGCCACCCGTCCGAAGCAGTTTTCGCCCACATGGCGCGGCTCGTGCGTGGCCGCGATCACGGCGCCGGCGCCCGTCTCCGTCATGGCCCAGGCCTCGATCAGCGGAAACCCGAACCGCGCTTCCGCCTCCGCGTGCAGCCGCCGATACACGTTGGCCCCGAAGCCGAACCGCACCGCGTGGTCGCGCTCGGCCGGGGAGGGCGGCGATTGCATCAGGATCGCCGGCATGACGCCAAGATAATGCACGATGGTCGCACGTGCCGCGGCTACGCTCGCCCACCATGAACGAGGATGGAACCGGTCGAGCACGATCAGGCATCCGCCCGTCTGGATCATCGCCATGGCCGAGTACGCCAGCGCATTCATGTGGAATAGCGGCAACGGCGTCAGCATCCGCTCGACACCCTCACGCAACGCACAAAGCCCACCGACTTCAGCGTACCAGCGCCCCGCTTCGAGGAAATACGCGTTGGGCAGTACGCAGCCTTTCGGCATTCCCGTGGTGCCAGACGTGTAGAGCAGCGCACACTCGTCATGGGGCAGCCGGCCCGCGCGGAGGCCGACCATGGGCGGCGTCTCATCCGGACCCACGACAAGTGCAAGTCCCGCGCGTCGCAGATCTGCGTGGCGGGACGGAATGGCGACGGCAAGCGCCATCTCGGAATGCCCGACCAGGTACTCCAGTTCCACGCTACGCAGATCCGGGTTGATCGGCACGATTGAGGCGCCCAATGAATTCAGCGCCAGCCAGTGCAGCAACGCCGCCGGCCGGTTCTCCAGCAGCAACCCGACACGATGCGCGGCGGTGATGCCTGCTTCACGGTAAGCGCTCGTCAATCGGGCGATCTCGGTCGCAGCCGAACCGTATGAAATCTCGCCTACCGCGATCCCGTACGCCGCCGCCGTCTCGGGCAGCACGGCCATGAACGGCAGATCAGGCCAGCGGGCGGCAGCCATGGCAAATGCGGTATAAACCGTCACATGAACAACTGAATGTTGCCGAACGCGGAATCCGGATTCACCAGATCAACTCGCTTCAACGTTATCCGCAATGCGCCATCCACCATCGTCAGGTAATGCCGGCTCCATCCCGCGTATAATGTCTGCTCGTCCAGGCGCGATTCGATGTAGTGAAACGGCGTGTAGGTCACATAGCGGTTCGCCGCTTCATCGGTCTCGTCCACCACCGGGGTCTGCAACACATGATGGCAGCGGCTTTTGGGTTTCTGGCTGAACGTGCGTGCGCCCAGTAGCCGCTCGACGCGGATGCGCAACAGCAGCTTATCGTCATAGAACAGGGATTGCTGCAAAACGGGGTCGGTCTGCCCCATTTGCAGCGGCATCCAGTAGCGCCCGTCATCGGTGAACAGATCAAGCCATTCCTCGAAACGCTGCTCGTCGATCAGCCGCGCCTCGTGGACCACGAAAGCGACCAGCGCCGTCTCGTTCACGCGGGCGCCATGAACTTCGCCCAGGCCCGGAACTGGTTTCGCATCTGCCATTCCGTCGTCCCGTTCGTGACCGCCGTCTCCTGGCTTCGCTCAGCCGGGTCGTAGAGGCGTTGCATATTCACCCATTGGTTCGCGTCCGAGTGCAGGCTTTCCTGCGCGCGCTCATACATCTCCAGATCGTCATGCCCTACCACTGAGGTCGGCGCGTTCACCAGGCGGCTATACATCAACGTGCGTTCCAGCAACTGGTCCGGAGCCCCGACCAGCCTGAACGTCCAACTTTCCACCAGCGTCTTGTTGGCAGCAATCGGCTTGAACACGCGCAGGGTTTGAATCGGACCTTTCAGCGTCATGTTGGGAAAATACACAGTGTTGTGGCGATTGGTGTCGAGGATCGTCTTGGCCCGCTCCTCCCCATACGCCGCCGCCATCATCTCGAAATAGCCGGGAACAGCGGAGTAGTTGGAATGGATGGAACCGGCCACTCCCGTGTGTCCATGCCCGTTCGGCCACACCCGGATGCCCATGCTTTCATAGAACGAATACGGCGACATAAACGGCGCGTAGATCTCGACCGCCGGATGCTTCGGCGTCCCTTCCGGCTGCTGCTTCCACAGTCGCGTCGCGGTACCCGCCGAGCTTTCATGCGCGATCATGGGATGGCATGTGTCAGTCAGGTTCTCGACCAACATCTTCCAGTTGCACTGATGCATGTAGCGCAGCACCGCACCCGCTATCTCCAGCCGGCCCGCCGGGGAGCGGTCTACCATATTGTCGAGACTGCTGAGCGAATCGCCGAAATAGGACTCGAAATCCAGCCCGCCATCGTTGAGCTTGGCGAACACGAACTGCCTGTACTCCCGCACGTGCCGAACCGGCGCCATGCCTTGCGCCGCCTCGGTGTTCTCAATCCCGGTAGCTGTATAACCCTCCTTCAAGGGGATCGAGTGCAGCGTGCCATCGGTGCGGAACGCCCAGCCATGATACGGGCACCGGAACAGCCGCCCGGTATTGCCGCACAACTCGCTGGCAACCTTGGTGCCCTTATGCGGACAGCGGTTATGCAGCACGCGCACTGTTCCCGTATTGTCCCGTACCATCACCACCGGTTGCGTGCCGATCGTCGTGGTGTAGTAATCGCCTAGGTTTGCCACCTGGCTGGCATGGCCGACATACACCCAGGTATTCGCGAACAGCCGCTCCATCTCAAGCGTGAACACACCGGGATCGGTATAGACGTCCCGATGCACCTCGCTGTCGCGCACGAGGCCGCTGAGCGCTTCGGGATTGCCACGGTAATCAGGCATTGAGACTTCTCACCGTTGCCAGGGCGCCCTCAAGCGCCACCCCCGCCTCATCCACCAGCGCGGCGTCTCGCATCCGGCGAACCCAGTCGGCGGCGTCCGCGCGCCCGACGAGCAGCGGCAATGCGCCGATCACACGGTCGAATTTGGTCTGTCCCCGCGCGTGCGTGTCCGAATAGCCTTTCACCAACCGGCGGCATTTCAATACTTCGAGTGCTAACGCCGGATCTTCGACTACGTATTTCTGCACGACCGTCAGCCAGGAATCGACATGGGCCATCTCTCGGTCATGCCGAAGCAGCCCACGGCGCCACCGGCGCATTCCCGCGATCAACCAGAGCGGAAGAAAGCCTAGGACTGTGGTGGTTCGCATCCGCCGCGCGTGATCCACCACGGCGCGCAATCCACGCACCAAAATCGGTGATCCCTCGATGAACGCGCCCAGCCGTCGCGGCAGCGTGCCGCATACCTCGTCCACGCGGGGGTGCATGAACTCGACGGTCGAGACGAGCTGATCCGGCCGCGCCGCCACTTCGCGCCGCACGCGATCGAAGCGGCTCGACCGTGTCTTGAGGTCAGCTACCCGGATCACATCGTCATACGCGAGAGCCACCGCCACGAACCGCGCCGCCTCGCTCAGCGCCGCGTCCGGCAGCCGGCGCAGCAGGTCCATACGGTCCAGGTATTCATGCCCATAGGCGACATCCTGATAATCGATCACACGCGCCAAGCCGATACGCAGCATTTCGCGGGTTGCGGCAGGGAAGATCGAAATCCGCTCCAGCGCGCGGGCAATCTCTGCGCGGTCCGCTTCACGTCCGAAGATGGGCGCTGGTGGCGGCGTCAGCTTCTCGACCGCCGGCACTGGCGTCTCGATGGCTGTGAAGCCTGCCCCGAACGCGCGCAGGCTGGCATCGACCGCCACGCCGCTCGCACGGATCGTGTCCTCGAACGCCGAACGCGGAAACGGCAGCGCACCGGAGCCTGCGAGTGCCCCGAACAGCGAGGCGGAAATCACGCTGCCCGCCCGCTCGGCCAAGCCCTGCATGTCAGCGCACAGGAACCGCGCGGAAACGCCGTTCGCCGCCGCCAGCACATCCGTGGGATCGGTGATCCCGTCCCCAGGTGCGGCTTTTTCGGGCACCGCCAGCGAGCGATGCGAGGAGGCGATCAGCGTGGTCCGATCCGGCGATACCAGCCCACGCTGGATTGCGCGGCCCGCTTCCATCAACTCGGCCGCGATCACCACATCCACATCGCCCGGCACCGGCAGCAGCGACAAGATCGGCCGCGCGCCCTCGCGTGCCCGGATCATCTCCACATAGTAGATCGTGGCGCCCGTGCGCTGCGCGACACCCGGCACCGACGTACTTTGCGCGATCCAGCCGGCACCTTCCGCCAGTGCTACGATCCAATCCGCGAGCACGCCGCCGCCCTGTCCGCCCATCGCCATGATGGCGACGGCAAGCGGTCGGTTCGTCGCGAGCAGGCTACCGTCCATCAGGCAAGCGCCACGCGCCCGGACTCACGCCGGCGTTGCAACCAGCCGATCACGTGTGTTCGGATACGATCGAGAAAGCGGTCCATAGCGTTCGGGTTATGCACCACGTCGGCACGGTAGAATGAGGGGCACAGCACCGCCGCCTCCGCCACCTCGCCGCAATTGCCGCACCCCACGCAGGTCTCGTCGATATACGCTACGGGATCGAGCTTCAGGGGGTCGTCGGAGCGCTTCACCGAGAGCGACGGGCATCCGGACAAGCGGATGCAGGCGTGATCGCCGGTGCAGACATCTTCATCAATGCCGAATTTCGGCTTCACGCGCCGTTCGCCGCGCTTCACAGCTGCATTGAACAACGGCCGTTCCCGGCGCTGCCGGTTCAACATGCACTCCGAAGACGCAATCACGATCTTCGGGCCTTTCGTGGCCGTGGTCAGCGCCAAGCGCAGCATGTCGCGCATCGCCGCCACGTTGTAGGTGCGGTCGATGCGCTTCACCCAGGTCACGCCGATTCCGCGCACCGCGTCCTCGATCGGATGCTGCGTGCTGCGATCGGGACTGACGGCGCGAGACGACAGGATGTCCTGCCCACCAGTTGCCGCCGAGTAGTGGTTGTCCACGATCACCGTCACGCTGTCGCTTTTGTTGAAGACGGCGTTGCCGATGCCGGTCACCAGCCCGTTGTGCCAGAACCCGCCATCGCCCATCACCGAGATCGCGCGTTTCTTCGCGGGCACGTTGAACGCGGAAGCCGAAGACGGTCCCAGGCCGTAGCCCATCGTGGTGGCGCCGAGGTTGAACGGCGGGTTGATCGCGAACAGATGGCAGCCGATGTCGCACGCGATGTGGTGGGAGCCGAGTTCCTTCTGCACCAGCGTCATCGCTGAGAAGATCGGCCGCTCCGGGCAGCCGGTGCAGAAACTGGGTGGGCGTGCCGGCACCGTCTTGGCCAACGCCTGCACGAGCGGGTCGGCCAGCACCGGTGCTGCGCTCGGCGGTGTCGCACGTGGCAGATCGGGCGCGTGACGGTCGAAGAACTTGCGAAGACCCTCGATCAGCGCGGCGGCGGTGTATTCGCCCGCCATTGGCAGCACGTCCTTGCCGCACAGGGCGGTATTCACCCCGGCCCGGCGAAGAATGGCGTTCAGCGCCTGCTCGATGAAGTCGGGCTGGCCCTCCTCCACCATCAGCACCGCCTTCTTGCCGCGACAGAACGCCGCGAGATCCTCGTCCACCAGAGGATAGGTCACGTTCAAAACATGGAGCGGGATGCGCGTGTTGCCCCAGATGTCGGCCAACCCGAAAAGCTTCAGGGTCCGCATGACGCCATTGTACATGCCGCCCTGCAAGATGATGCCGAGATCGGCCACGTCGCCGTCGAACGTCTCGTTCAGCCCATGCCGCCGGATGTAAGCCACCGCCGCTGGCCAGCGCCGCTTGATCTTGTCCTGCTCGTGCATGAACGAGGCGGGCGGCAGCACGATGCGATTCACGTCCGTGACGGGGTTCTCCATCGCTTCGGCCAGCGTGTATTTCGGCTTTTGGTTGTCCTTGGAGATGAAGCTGCCGTGCACATGGCAGGCGCGGATACGAAGCTCCAGCATCACCGGCGTGTTGCTGGCTTCCGACAGCGCGAAGCCATGCTCCACCGCGCCGACGATGCTCGGTAGGTTCGGGCGCGGGTCCATCAGCCATATCTGAGACTTCATGGCGAAGGCGTGCGTGCGCTCCTGCATGATGGAGCTGCCTTCGCCGTAATCCTCACCGATCACAATCAATGCGCCGCCCGTCACGCCGCCTGACGACAGGTTGGACAGCGCGTCGGACGCGACGTTGGTGCCGGCGGTGGATTTCCACGTCACCGCACCCCGGATCGGATACATGACCGACGCGGCCAAGGTGGACGCCGCCGCAGCCTCGCTGGCGCTGAACTCGAAATGCACACCGAGATCGGCCATGATGCCCTGGGCATCCGAAAGGACGTCCATCAGGTGGGAGATCGGTGCACCCTGATATCCGGCGACGTAGCCAACGCCGGATTGCAGCAATGCCTTGGTGACCGCCAAAATGCCCTCGCCGCGAAACTCCTCGCCGGCGGACAGCTTCAAATCCTGGACTTCACGCGCGAAAGATCGTTCGGCCATTTACCTGTGCCCATGGGGTCAGGCGATATTTGAAGCCTCAAGCATTTTGAAGTCAACGAGGCGGGTAGTTTCCTCCCCGGCACCGCCGGAGAGGAGGCAGCCTACTTCAGCGGAGTTGGACCCGGACGCCCTGTCATGGGCATCGTTCCCATCATCGGTGCGGTTCCAGCCGAACCCATCGGCATGCTGCCCTGACCGCCCATCATCGGTGCGGTTCCAGCGGCACCCATCGGCATGCTGCCATGATCGCCCATCATCGGCATGGTTCCCGCCGCACCCATCGGCATGCTGCCCTGACCGCCCATCATTGGACCAGCGCCCGCGCCAGCACGGGCTTGATCGAGTTGCATGGAGTTGAGGCGCTCCACCTGATCGTCGCCGGTGTTGTTGCCGTTGTCGTTGCGGTGATCGACATTCGAATAGGGATGGCGGGCATTCGCGGCCTGGGCCGAAGGGGCCACCAAGCCGATAACGCCCCCAAGGACGAAGGTGAAAGCGACAATAATATTTTTCATGGATTCTCCTGCCTGAGATGAACAGGGTTTTGAACGCGCAACGAGAACACGCGATCCGCGTCGGAACGTTCCCAATCGCGTGAAACCATGACGGTCTTTAATCTAGGTAGCCACCTGGGCCGGGTATCCCGGACTTTCATACCGTGATCATTTAAGCTTAAAGTATCTGGGTAATCCTGGGGGATGGACATGAGCCCAATTTCACGACGAGGCTTGCTCGCC
>JANXXW010000443.1 GCA_025350425.1 Rhodospirillales bacterium | reverse complement strand
GGCAGCGCGACCCGCGGCAGGCGCAGCCCCGTCAGTCCGTAGGCAATGAACAGGAAGTTCGAAGGCAGCGGGCTGAATGCGTAGAAGAGGAACAGGCCGACCGTCAGCGTCGTGCGCTTCTCGAGACGGCTCTTGATCACGTCGATATTCGCCCGGTGGGCGTCGCTGAGCAGCCTCTTCCGCAAGAGCCAGTGGGAAAACTTCGCAAGCGTGAGTCTGCCAAGCGTCGCCGCGACGGCGCCGATCCCAGCCAGGAGGATGGCGCTGGTATCGTGGAACTGGAAGCTGACCAAAGCCAGAGCCATCCAGGTCGGCGGCGCGAACGCCGGGATTAGGTTCAGCCCGAAGATCACCGTGAACAGCAGTGCGAGGGCGGGCACCTGACCTGGCAGAGTACTCAATTCCTCACAGTTTCGGCCCTGTGGCCGATCCATCGGCTTCGAAAGCCGTGGACGGAAGCCTGGGCGCCTCCAGGCTGGTCCGTCCCGCCACTGGTGCCCCCCGTCAAAGGATATTCCCGAACACAGCGCCGATCCCGGTCGTTATGGCCATGGCGAGGGCACCCCAAAAGGTTACTCGGATCATGGGCCTGATCACCTTCGCACCGCCTGCCCTCGCTCCGATCATCCCGAGCAGCGCCAGGAACATCAGCGAGCCGATCGCCACAGTGGGAAGCAGCAGGGCCGTTGACGACATTACCAAGAGCAACAATGGTGCCGCCGCGCCGACCGAGAATGTCGCCGCCGATGTCAGCGCGGCCTGCACGGGGCGCGCGATGGTGGTCTCCGAAATACCGAGTTCGTCTCTGGCATGTGCGCCCAAGGCGTCCTTCGCCATAAGCTGTCGTGAGACCTCGTATGCGAGTTCAGGCGCGACACCGCGCGCGACGTAGATCTGGGCCAGTTCCTCGCGTTCATGCACCTCATCGCCGTCGAGTTCCCGGGCTTCGCGGGCGAGATCGGCATGTTCGGTGTCGGCCTGGGAACTGACCGACACGTACTCCCCGGCGGCCATGGCCATCGCGCCGGCCGCCATCCCGGCGACGCCCGCGATTAGGGCGGCATGTGAGGAGGACGCGGCCGAGGCAACCCCCAACACGAGGCTCGCGGTCGAGATGATCCCGTCATTCGCGCCCAGTACCGCCGCGCGCAGCCACCCAATTCGGGTGATCAGATGACGCTCTAGGTCGTCATGTCGCACGGGCCCATCCTCCTTCTTTTCCAAGATCAGCGGCTCAGAGTTTGACTCGTGTTGCCCTTGCAACGCTACCGAGTCGATTCATTGGCGCGCGTGATCCCATCGCGTGCGCTCATACTACGGCCAATCCACGTGACATAAGCTTGATACTCGTAATAACGCATTCCACCCAGCTTGGTGGACCCCTTGTTTAAGCTCCTGAGTGGGAGAGGTGGATTAGTAATGATTACGACGCGACGTTTGTTCATGGGCGAGTTCAAATGTGAAGCCGTGTCACTGCTGGCGTTCAGTGGACGACTTCTTATGCAGGCGCATTGCATCGGCTGAAATGCTGCCCTCGAACGACCTGTTACCTCACATAATTTGCTCCCCACCGATGTTTGCCGGCGGGGTCGGGCATGAGGCTTATCAGCACGACGATACGTGATGAGCTGATTGTAGGATTGGCGGGGCGGTATGGCCCGGATAGCCGGGCGGATCGAGGCCGGATGCTGGACGTGTTTGCGGCGCTGACGAGCGATCACCGCAAGCACGCGATACGCTCGTGACTTGTCGGTGTGTCGGTCGGATTGTCCAGCCCTTTCCGGGAGCGCCGGATCTATGATCAGGCCCCGCGCTAGGCGCTGAATGTGATTTGGTAGGCATCACACAGGGTTTTCGCCAACCGCGTGCGCGCGACGGTGCCAAGGTCATCGAGCGATATCATGCGCCGGCCACGCCTCATCAACGTTTGATATCGGACCCACAAACGACAGCGATCACGCGCGAGCACGCGGCAGGGGCCCATGTCACTCTGGATCCGGTCTCACTGCTGAATTCGATCCGGACTGGCCAGCCTTGGGCCGGCGTCGTCCGGATCCGCTCCACGAGATTTAAAGTTGGCAGCGACCGCTCAATCCCGCACTATTCATGTTCGCCATCGGATCTACGCCCCGCATTAAATGCAAATACCGAAGGCTTTTTTGCAGATATTGTGTAAGTCGCTACAGTGATAGCGAGTGCCGATATTAGGACAGCATGTCCCAATACGCTTAGGGCAAATACTGTATAGCTTCCGATGGCGATCGAGAATGAAAGAGCCCACATCCATCCCAGTAACTGCAACACCATATGCCGAGTCGGAAGATCAGGAATGTGACGTAGCGGGCTTACTTCGTGATCAAATATAAAATTCCACATATGGAAGATAAACTTTCTCATGGCTTATTCCTTAATATAGTTAGTGAAGCTTATCAGATTTAGTTGTTGGCTAGGCCGTCACGGCGGAGCTAGAGACAGTTAGCGCCCCCACTACCGAGATGCCTGGCATGCATCCAGATCTTACGTGGGCACCGCCCCCCAGATTGCCACCGACTCGGAGAGAGCTACACGAAGCTCCGGGGGGAACTTACCTATGCTTGACTAGCAGGAGCGAACGATTACCGGGAATGAAAGCGCAAGGATATCAATCTGATACCTTTTGGTGGCGATAGCTATTTTGAAAACAGGCAACTTCGCGTCTAGGGATGTGCAAGCGCAATCTTCGGGGACAGACAGCGCGTTAACACCGGCGTGCCACGCCAAGTGGGCGGCGGCGCGGTTGAACTGCCATGAGCTCGCAACGTCGCCGCCAGTGTAAATGTCCGGGTATAGAGTTTGCAGAAAATGACTGGTTTCGACAGTGCCGTTTCAGAGGCGGGATACCCAACTCCTTGCGCTCGAGCAGACGGTCCGACCTCTGCGCCACCGTGACGGCGGAACCGAGGTGGGCAAAGGCCTGCGTCAGCTCGCAGGCGATCGGCCCCCCGCCCAGGATGAGCAGCCATTTGGGCACGCTCTCGAGCCGCCAAACCGTCTCCGAGTGGTATAGCCGGTCTTGTCTATGCCGCGCATGGGCGTAACGGCAGGCTCGGCACCGATGACGACGAGGTTGCGGTTGAACCGGCGCGGTCGCTTTCAGGTGAAAGGTGTCATCGGCGCTTCTCCATCAGCTTGATTACGCCCCGGGCGGCAAGCGGCAGGCAGGCGAGCATGACCAGAGAGGCGAGCACCCCGGGCGATAATATGCCGGAGAGGCTCGTCAGATGCTCGATCTGCGTGCCTGCGTTCACGTACACCAGGGTCGCCGGGAGCATCGCGGTCTGGCTGACGACATAGAACCGCAGCACCGGGAAAGCCGTGACCCCGAACAGGAGGTCCACCACGAAGAAGGGGATCGCGGGCACCAGGCGCAGGCTGAGCAAATAGAGCCAGCCGTCGTGCGCGAGCCCCCGGTTCACCTGCTCCAGGCGTCGGTGGAAATGACGCTCCACCCAGCTGCGGAAAAGGTAGCGGCTGGCGAGCAAAGCGAGGGTGGCGCCAATCGACGACCCGAACGACGCCAGCACCGTTCCTTCCCCCAGGCCGAATATCGCGCCGCCTGCGAGAGTCATGACCAGCGCGCCCGGGATGGCAAGCGCGGCCATAAGGATGTAGCTCAGCAGATAGCCTCCGGCGAACAGGACGGGGTTCCGGTCGCGAGCCTGAACCAGGTCGTCCCGGTGTGATTGGAGCGCTTCGAGCGTGAGGGCATGGTGGAACCCGAGCGCAAAGAACGCGCCAACGAGACCCGCCACTGCGAGGAGCAGAGTAGCCCGGACCAGCCAGGAGAAACGGTTCGGCTCGGTTGCGCTCATGCGGCGTTCGGCCAGTGCAGCGTCCCGGGGGCAAGCGCCTGGCCGGTTCGCGCCAGCTCCTCCGGGGAAGGAACATCCAGGCTGCGCCATAGGCCGGAACCTAGCGCGTCTGCATAGCCTTGTGGCAGGCGGCCAGCCCGCATCGTCGCTGCCGCCGTACGGTAGTCGTATTTGAGCCAGGGGTGCCGGATTTCGATGGCACCGGGGTTGCGCCACATCAGGTCGTCGACCATGCGCGTGAACGGTAAGCCGCACTGGCCGCCGATGCCCCCGTCGCATCCAGCGCCGCGGATAAGCTGCTGAAGGTCACCGTCCGAGTTGAAGCCGAAGACGAACTCATTGATCCGATCCGAGCTGCCGTGGATTACGGCGAGCCGCCGCCCGCCGATGAACAGATCGATGCGGCGCGGCGAGCGCCTCGTCAATGCGCGGGCCTGGTCTGGGAGGGCGCTCGTCGATTGCAGATTGCTGTAGCCGCCGCCGAACAGAAGCACGGGACCGGGCGCCTCCACTATCAAGACCATGCCTGGGGCCATTCCTGGGGCAGCCTGGCGGTCGACAGGCCATGGAGGCCTATCCGGGTGAACAGGAAGATGAAGCGGCCGCCCAGCAGGCTTGCCAGCAGGAAACCCCGGAGCGCTTGCCGGGGTCGTTTCATATACTCGCGGTCAGTGAGTACCGGGTCACGCAACTGATGGGAGAAGACTCGGATCAGGGCCGACAGGCAGAAGGGCGTGTAGGTCCCGGCGATGAGCA
>JANXXW010000426.1 GCA_025350425.1 Rhodospirillales bacterium | reverse complement strand
CATCTACTGGCAGGTATTCGCCAAAGTCCGCCATCCAGCCAGCCAACCCGATGCCGAGCATGTTCTCGCCCAGCACCCGCTGCGCGAACCACGCGCGGGCTTGCGACAGGGTGAAATCCACCACACCGCAATCGAACTCGCCGAAATCGACCCGGTATGTGACGCCATTGGCATCCGTCGCCAGCAGCCCCAACCCTTCCGCCTCGCCGAATAGCGCGCCGTCCACGCAGAGGTACGGGTTCACGTAGCCCAGGAACCGGATGCCCCGCGCCCGCAAGGCCGCGATCCGTTCGGGCAACGCTGGGTAGCGTGCCGGATTCCACACCCAGTCCCAGAACAGCCGCGTCCCGAACGAGGTTTCACGTACTCCCGTCCAATCCTCGCACCACAATGCCGACACCTCGACACCGGCATCGAGGTAGCTGTCCAGCAATGCGAAACTCTGCGTGCCCTGCTTCAGCCCGATGATTATCCCCCGCATCGCCCAATCTGGCAGACGCGGTGGCCGCCCGAACGCAGCGGATAGCTTCTCGACCAATCCAACAAGGTCGGGTGCCGCATAGAACGAGATCCGCTCAGGCAGAGCCCAGACCTGCAACTCATGGCAATCGTCCGCGCGGAAATCGAACACGCTGTACGCCGTCGTTTCCAAATGCGCTGCGTAAAGGCGCGACGACAGGAACGTCGGTTGCGGATAGTTGGTCGTGAAGTAATCCCCGCCCGCGTGGCCGGTCTCATCGGCCTGCCGGGTGATCGAGGTCGACTTGTCGCGCCCCACCCCCGGCTCGGAGGTCCACAACGGAAACGCACGCCCGCGCAGGTTCAGATAAGACATCTGCTCCCCGCACCCCCACACGCGCTCGCCCACCTCCGCGTATAGCCGGAACCAGAAACGGTTCAGCCCCGCCGCCGCCGCGCGCATCTCCAGCGTATTGCCCACGACCGCCATCTCGATCCATCCAGCGTCGCCGGTGAACCGCAGCACGTCGCCGTCAATCTCGACCTGCGCCAGCGAACCACGCTCGATCACATGGTCGGAAATATCGAAGTTGCCTCGATACATCGCCATTGTCTCGTGGCCGCGCCCGACTGACACGAACGGGCTCTCGGTCGAATGCCGCGCCACGACACGCCCGTCCACTGACAGCGTGAATCCAGACTCCGTCCTCTTGATCAGCATCAGTTCTGCGTCAGCCCCGCATCCACTACGAAGTTTGCCCCGGTGCATCCGGCGGATTCATCAGAGCCGAGGAACAGCGCCATGCGCGCCACGTGCGTTGCGTCCAGCGTAACCTTCAGCGCCTGCAAACGCATGATATCTGCGTCGATCTCTGGCGACCGCCACAGCGCCTCCTGCCGCGCCGTCACTACGGCTCCCGGCACGATGCAGTTCACCCGGATGTTGTGCACGCCCAATTCTCGCGCCAGCGTCTTGTTCATGCCGTGGATTGCAGCCTTGGACGTGGTGTATCCCACCAGCCCCGGCCGTCCCCGCATCCACGAGATCGACCCCGTCAACACCACCGAACCTCGCTTGCGTTCCCGCATGGCGCGCGCCACCGCCTGCGTCGCAAAGAACTGGTGATCGAGGTTCACCGCCAGCGTGTTCCGCCAATCCTCTGGCTCGACATCGAACATATCGTGCCGGTCGTCTCGCGCCGCGTTGTTCACCAGCACGTCGATCGCGAACGCCCGTTCCGTTGCCGCCACGGCATCGCGCAGCGCCTCGATATCGCGCAGGTCGCAATGCCGGAAGCTCGCCCCTGGCACCGCCGCCGCCAGCGCTGCCCCCGCGTTCTCATCGATGTCGAGGAACCGCACCTGTGCGCCTTGGCTTGCGAACGCCCGCACCAGATCTGCGCCGATCCCTGACGCGCCACCCGTCACCAGCACGCCCGCGCCGTTTAGCGATCGGTATCGCACGCTGTCGTATGGCGACGTCATGACAACGCGAACCGGATGTTGCCCTGTAGCGTCTCGCCCGGAGCCAAAATCATCATTCCGCCATCCTCGCGGTTGATCCCGTCATTCATGTTGGTCACCGGCTCAACGGCAAGGAAATCGCGCCCGTCCGGCGTGAACACCACCAGACGCCGGAACACCGGGTCCGCCGTCATCTGGAGCGTGAGTCCGCGCGCCGGCCAGTGCAACGTCACCGGGCCGCGCCATCCGTCGAAGCAATTGTCGAGCGCCACGCTGCCAACTTTCCTACCATCCCGATGGTCCCAATCGGCTGGAATCGGCACGCTCTCGGTCGGGATCATGTCCGCGCCGGAAAGCAATACGTTGTCCGCCGTGAAGCTTAGCACGCAGCCCTGCCCACGCGGGAAATACGGGTGCAGGCCGATCCCGAACGGCGCCGGTGCGTCGTGACGATTGGTTACGCTCATGCCGATCTCCAGCGCATCGGCAGTCAGCGTGAAATGCTGCTCGGCCCGGAATGCGAACGGCCATTCCACGCTCGGCGTGTAGTCCAATATTAACGACGCGGCGCTCTCGAGCCGTTCGCCGACGGACCATTCCCGTTCCCATCCCGTCCCGTGGATCGCGTTGCCGCCGAACACCGCCGGCAACTGATAGCTCCGGCCATCCCAACTGAACCGTCCATGCGCGATCCGATTGGAGAACGGGACCAACGGGTAGGCCCCCAACCCACGTGTGAACCGGGTGGACAGCACTTCGTCGTTTCGGGGCCGCAACACCGGACCGTCCGCAATCGACCACCCCGCGATGCCGCCGCCGAGCACTGGCGCCAGTTCCAGCCGTGCTGCGCCCGCCCGCAATTCCACCAGTTCCATGTCCGCCTAATCCTTTATGTCGGTTCGCAAAGAGCCGAGCGCCTGCAGCCCAAGCGGCCCCAGGGCATACAAGCCCGTCTCGACCCGCTGGAACCAACCATAGACGTTACGCAGCAGGATGCCGCCCGCGTCGGGCATGGCGGGCCGCAGATCACGCGGCCTTTTCGGTCCATCGCGCAACGCCTCGACGCAATCCAGCGCCTGCTGCCGATACGCTGTCATCACTTTGCGCCGGTTGCCGCCGCCTTCCATCGGGTCGCCTCGCCGCCGGGTGAACTCCTTGACGATGAGGTTGCGCCTGCGCTGGTTGACGCGCGGCCGATATGGCCCGGCCTCGCACAACACTTCCACTCGGCCGCGTGCGTCCACTGCCAGCAACCCAAGCCCAATCAGCCGGCAAAGCCGGTGTGCGCGGCTGTCCCGGTCCCGCCCACGCCGCGTGGCGGCCACCGCCAGCCAAACCTCGTCGGCGCTGGCCTGCCGCTCCGCCGCCTGCAACAGCAATTCCAGCGTGAATGCCATCTTCAACTCGGCAATCACCACTATCGGCTTTTCGCCTGGCCGGATCGCGACGAGGTCCCGGATCGCCACCACGTCACAGCTGTGGATCTCACCTTTCACAGTGAAGCCGAGCCGTTCGAAGAACGCCTTTACCGGCGCATAGAGTGTGGTTTCACTCAACGCCATCGTCAGGCTTGCTGTCGGCGATGGGTTATCCCACCCGCACCTTCACATAGCTCCCCGGAGCATCCTCGATCGGCACCAGCTTGCCGTCGCCCGGCGTGCGCGCCGGTACCATCTTCTTGTCGATTGACGTGATCCAGCGCTGCCAATCCGGCCACCAGGAGCCGGCGATCTCGGTGGCGCCCAGGAACCAGTCCTCCGCGTCGTCCGGCAGTTCCGGGTTAATCCAATGGCTGTACTTGCCGCCTTCCGGCGGATTGACCACGCCGGCGATGTGGCCGGATGCCGCCAGCACGAAGCGGTTCTTCCCGTGCAGCAGATGCGTGCCCAGGTATGTCGTTCGCCACGGCGCGATATGGTCCTCGCGGGTCGAGATGAAGTAGGCCGGGACGTCAATGGTGCCGAGGTCGATCGGCACGCCAGCCAGCGTAATCCCGCCCGGTTTTGCCAGACGGTTCTGCTGATACATGTTCCGCAGGTAGAAACTGTGCATCCGCGCCGGCATCCGGGTCGAATCGCCGTTCCAATACAGCAGGTCGAATGGGAAGGGGTCGTTGCCGAGCAGGTAGTTGTTCACCACGAAAGACCAGATCAGG
>JANXXW010000415.1 GCA_025350425.1 Rhodospirillales bacterium | reverse complement strand
CGGCCACCGCCCGTAGCGGCGCTAGCTCGGTTATGGCCGGCCGCGCCATCCTGGCCTCCCGGGCGATTGCGGCGGCGGCGTCGCGGGCGGCGTCGTCAAAGCTGTGGGTGAGGCGGGTGAACAGCCCCATCGCGTCCCGCCCTGGTGAGGCTGCCTGGGCGGCGGCGATCAGCACGGGCAACACTGCCGCTCCATCGATCCGCCCCATCCCGGCCAGGCGGCCAGCATCGGATGCCGCCTTGTGGTGTGCGGGATCATCGCCGTTGTTCATGCCGGCACCTGATTTTTAGCAGGCGGCACGGCTGGTGGGCGAGGGGTGCCGAGGTGGCGCGTCATGGGGTTGGCTCAGACGTATTCGCAGCCCTCCAGCATGGAGCCGGCCACCAGCGGCTCCCAGCTTTCCACCGATCCGGCGGCGAGCGGCTCGCGGTTCGGATCGGGCGGCGCAGGCTCTCGTGGCATTGGCGGCAGGCGGGCACCGAGCCGGCGGCCACGTTCGATCGCGGCGTTGCGGCTGATCACGAGTTCGGCGGCGATGGCCTCCCAACTCGCCCCCTCGGCCCGCAGCCGGCACAGCACGGCGTCGCGGGGCGGGCTCCATTCGAGCTTGCGGGGCATTGGGCGGTTCTCCGGTGGTGACAACCGGAAGTTAGTTATTCTAACATTAAGGGGTCAACGTAAATAACCGTATCAAGTTAGTTATTCTCACGTTAAGCTGCCGCCTGACGCAATTGGAGCGGGATCGCCATGGAACCGACCGAGACAGTAAGCGACACAGTGGGCAACCGCATCCGCGCCGCTCGTGCTGCCGTGGGCATGACCCAGGATGATCTGGCCCGCGCCGTGGGCGTCAGCCGCAGCGCGGTGGCGCAGTGGGAAACCGCCCGCACCGGCCAGGTCGGCACCAACCTCACCCGCGTGGCAGCGGCCTTGGGGGTCGGGGTAGGCGCGTTGCTGACCGGGGTGGAGGCGATGCCGAGTGCCGCCGAAAACGCCACCGAACTGGCGCTGCTGCGACTGTACCGGGAATGCACGGAGGATGACCGTGCCTATCTGCTTCGCACCGCGCGCCGCATGGCCATGCAGGCGGCCCATGAACGGGGCGCCTCACGCTAACAGATCGCGATCAGCGCAGGTTCAACGCCACAGTGTAGCGGCAACGCGGCGTGGTGTAGCTGCCGGTGACTGCCGTGCCGATTATCCTCGCCGCCAGAACCATCGCGAACGGCTTGCGGTCCACACCCGGCGTGACCAACTGACCCGCCACCGTGCCGTCATCGGCCACTGCGCCGGCGATCAGCAGCACGCCATCGGTGGGGGTGAAATCGAACCGCCCAGCGCGCACCACC
This sequence comes from Rhodospirillales bacterium, assembly GCA_025350425.1. Lineage (GTDB taxonomy): Bacteria > Pseudomonadota > Alphaproteobacteria > Acetobacterales > Acetobacteraceae > JANXTF01. The sequence continues at coordinate 4,426 of JANXXW010000415.1, read as the reverse complement.
AAAGTCGCCGGAGACGCGGCCCCGCAGGCACTCTCTGGCACGATCTGCCCGGTGTAGCGCGCAACCGAACCCGGTCCCACACCGGCGCATCCCGCCAGCACAGCGCACCCCGCCAGCATCGCTAGGCGCACCCGGCTTGGTCCTACAGCGGTGAAAGCGTCACCACGGCGACGCCGGTGCCGAGGATGCCCAGGGCCGCCGCCGCCGCGCGGCTCAAATCGATGATGCGTCGCCGCGTGCCGGGGCGATCGTTGATCCGCACCACCACGGAGCGGTCGCCATTGCTCAGCGTCACTCGGACCATCGTGCCCATCGGCAAGGTCGCGTGCGCCGCCGTCAGTTCAGAATCGCTGAACCGGCCGCCATCGCTGGTGCGGTGACCGTTCCAGGCCGGGCCGCCGTACCATGAGGCCGGCCCGATCTGGTGCCCGTCCTCAGCCGGCTCATAGGCCCCGGTATAGTCGCTCCCGGCGTCGCTCTTTTCCGCCGGCATACTGGCATAGGCGGCACTACGACCGCGCGACCGCAGCGAAATCAACTGCACCCGAGGCCGCCGCGCCCGTGTCGCGATCGGCTCCGGCGCGTCGTTCTTGCGGGGTTCGAGAGTCGCGGCCGGCGATCGTCGGGGATGCGTGATCTGGTCAGGGGAGGCGGCCATCGCGTGGCCCGCCATCATCACCGACACCAACATTCCCGGGAGGGATCGCAGGGTCATGCGTCTAGCAAAAGAAAACATTCATCATCCCGTGTGCTGTCCACGGAGAAACCCTCAGGTCACCGTGGCAGTAGAGTAATGCACCCGTTCCACGGACGCGGAGCGAGATTGCAAATCTGGATCGAACGTGAGGCATAAAGCCCGCACATGCCCATAAGATCAACCCTCAATCTCAACAGCAGGTAAACGATGCTGGAACTGAGCTTCGACGTTACTAATACGCACCTAGATAGACTTGGCTGGACTGTATCACGTTTCCTTGAGAAACAATGCGTTATAACCCGTGAACGAACGCCTGCGGCGATTCTCGGAAAACATTCCTTGCCCACTCGCCCCGGTTTCACCTATCACTTCGATCACGCTTTGCGCGCCGACCTCACCGAGCCCGGACCCCTCCCATGCCCAGCCAGCGCCCTCCCACCCTGTCCGGATGGGCGGCGGCGGCGCTGCGTCCGGAGCGTTTGCGGCCCGCCCGCCACCACCAGCTTCTGCTCGAGAAGCTCGCCGCCGTGGGCACCGGCGAGATCGACCGCCTGATGGTCCTGATGCCCCCCGGCAGCGCCAAATCGACCTATGCCAGCGTGATCTTCCCGGCCTGGTGGCTGGCGCGGCACCCGCGCCACGCCATCATCGCGGCCTCCCACACCAGCGACCTCGCCGAGCATTTCGCCCGCCGCGTCCGCGCCATGGCGACCGAGCACACCGACCGCCTGCACTACGAAATAACCCCCGCCCGCCGTGCCGCCGGCGACTGGACCACCACGCGCGGCGGCTCCTACTTCGCCGCCGGGGTGCGCGGCCCGATCACCGGCCGCCGCGCCGACCTCGTGCTGATCGACGACCCGGTGAAAAGCCACGCCGAGGCCGACAGCGCCACGCTGCGCGATCATTTATGGGACTGGTATCGCGGCGACCTGCTGACCTGCCTGAAGCCACGCGGCCGCGTCGTGCTGATCATGACGCGGTGGCACCAGGACGATCTCGGTGGCCGCGTGCTGGAAAGCCCCGATGGCTGGACCGTCCTCAAGCTGCCCGCTTTGGCCGAGCCGCAAGACCCCATGGGCCGTGAGCCCTGCGCCCCGCTATGGCCGGAATGGGAGGATGCCGAGGCCCTCGCCCGCAAGCGCGCCGCCGTCGGCCCCCGCGTCTGGCAGGCGCTCTATCAACAGGACCCCAGGCCCGATGCCGGCGCCCTGTTTCGCGTCCAGCGCATCGACACCACCGATGCCACGGCCGAGGTTTCGCCCGGAAGCCGCCTCGTCCGCGCCTGGGATCTCGCGGCCACGGCAGCCACCGAAGGCCGCGACCCCGACTGGACCGTGGGCCTCAAACTCGGCCGCGATCCCGCCGGCCGCTTCACCGTGCATGATGTGGTGCGCTTCCGCGGCAACCCGCACGAGGTCGAGCAGGCCATCCGCAACACCGCCCATGCCGACGGCCGCGCCATCCCCATCGGCATCCCGCAAGACCCCGGCCAGGCCGGCAAGCAGCAGGTCGCCTGGCTCACCACCTTGCTCGCCGGCCATCGCGTGCTGAGCAGCCCCGAGACCGGCAGCAAGATCCTGCGCGCCGGCCCGGTCGCCGGCCAGATCGAGGCCGGCAATCTCTCGCTGGTCCGCGCCGGCTGGAACCGCGCGCTGCTCGACGAACTCCGGGACTTCCCGATCGGCCGCAAGGACGACCAGGTCGATGCCCTCAGCCGCGCCTTCGCCATGCTCACTGACGCCCCGGCACCCGCCCGCCGCCTCCATCTGCCGTTCCTCGCCCGCTGATTTTCCCATCTACCGATAAAGTGGAGAAGACATGCTCGCCACCATCGCCGCCCTCACGCCCGCTGACACGGATTTGCCGCCCCGCGCCCGCCGCCTGGCCCTCCTGAAGCGCATCCTGGACGGCACCCTGTATGATGCGCTGCCGTACGAATTCCATGAGGAGCGCACCGCGTCCGGCGAATACATCCCGTTGCGCCAGCGCCGCCCGAGCGTGCGCTACCCGCTCGCCCGCATCGTCGTCGATGACAGCCTCTCGCTGGTGTTCAGCGATGGCCATTTCCCCGCCATCGCCACCGCCCATGTCGATACCGCCACTGCCCTGGCCGACATCGCCGCCGAAAGCGGCCTCAATCAGATCATGGCCGACGCGGCATTGCGCGGCAGCATCGGCTCCGTCGCCATCCAGCTCCGCGTGCTCAAATCCCGCATCTTCTTCCGCGTGCTGGACACCCAGCATCTGACCCCGGTATACGACCCCGAGGAACCCGACGCGCTGCTGTCCGTCACCGAGCGCTACAAGGCCAGCGGTGCCGACCTGGCAGCTCAGGGCTACGAACTTCCCGACCCCGGCGCCAATTACTGGTTCCAGCGCGTGTGGGACGCCGATGCCGAAACCTGGTTCCTCCCCCAGCCCCTCGACGCCGAACAGTCCCCGCTCGCGGATGAGGCCCGCACCGTCCGCCACGCCTTGGGCTTCGTCCCCGTGGTCTGGGTCCGCAACCTCCCCGGCGGTGACGAGGTAGACGGCGCCTGCACCTTCCGCCCCGCCATCGAGACCGCGATCGAGATCGACTATCAGTTGAGCCAGGCCGGCCGCGGCCTCAAATACAGCAGCGATCCCTTGTTGCTGATCCGCGAACCCGCAGGTGCCGACAACGAACTCGTGCGCGGCGGCGGCAACGCCCTGGTGGTCAGTGAGAAAGGCGACGCCAAGCTGCTGGAGATTGGCGGCACCGCCGCCAGCGCCGTCATCGACTATGTCCGTTGCTTGCGCGAAATGGCGCTGGAGGGCGTCCACGGCAACCGCGCCAGTGCCGACCGTATCGCCGCCGCCCAATCCGGCCGCGCCCTCGAACTCATGAACCAGGGCCTCATCTGGCTCGCCGACAACCTCCGCGTCAGCTACGGCCGGGCCATGCTGCAACTCGCCCACATGATCCTGCGCGCCAGCGATGTGTACGCGCTCACCGCCTACGGCACCAAACTCCCCTCCCTCGACGCCACCGCGCGGCTGTCGCTGGTCTGGCCGCATTGGTATCCCCCCACCGCCCAGGACCGCGCGGCAGACGCGCAGACGCTGGTGGCGCTCACTGGTGCGGGGCTGCTGTCACGCGACGCGGCCGTGGCGGCGGTCGGGGATTTGTGCGGGGTGGGTGGCGCGGTGGCGCAAGGCGGGGATTGATGGGACGCGGTTCGCGGATCAGCCGTCTTCCGCGAACAGCCGGATATACGGCTCGTAACGAAACCGCCGATTGCGCGACTGCCCCGTCACCTCCGTCAGTATCCCCACACCGACCAGCCGCTCCACCAGTTGGTTCGCCGCCGGATAGCTGGTCCCGATCAGGGCCTGGATGTCTCCCGTCGACACGATGGGGTGTGCGTATAGATATTCCAGCGCGCGATGCCCGTTTCCCGCGGACCGGCCCAGCCGCTCGGCGATCAGGTCACGGTGTTCCTCTCGAAGCCGCAGGATGCGTCGTGCGGTCGCGGCGGCCTCGGCGCTTACTTCCGCCACGCCGGTCAGGAAGAATTCCAGCCACGCCTCGAACTCACCGGCATCGCGGACGGCTTGAAGCAGTTCGTAGTACCGCGTCCGGTGTCGCTTGAAGTAATACGACAGATACAGCACGGGCTTTTCCAGAACTCGCTTCTCGCAAAGCAGGAACGTGATCAGCAAACGCCCGACGCGCCCATTGCCGTCCAGAAACGGGTGGATGGT
>JANXXW010000414.1 GCA_025350425.1 Rhodospirillales bacterium | reverse complement strand
AGGCAACGGGATGATCCTGGTGGGAGTGGACGCCGCCGATGGAGATCAGGCCCATGATGTGGGCGGTGCCGCCCGACGCCTTCATCGCGTCGATGAAGCGCAGCAACTCGGGCATGGTGTCGAGGCTGCTGTCGGCGATGGCCTGGCCGATGCGCGGCAGGTCCTGCATGACCACGCGGCCGGCGCCGATATTCATGTGGCCGACCTCGGAATTGCCCATCTGTCCCACGGGAAGCCCGACATCGAGGCCGCTGGTGCGGAGCAAGGCGTGCGGGTTGCTGGACCAGAGGCGATCGAAGACGGGTGTGCGGGCGAGGCGGACGGCGTTGTCGGCGGTTTCCTCGCGCCACCCCCAGCCGTCGAGGATCACGAGCATCACGGGGATGGAGGTGGCGGGCATCGAAAACTCCTTGTGCGGGCGGCATGATGCGCGAGGCCATGATGCGCGATGTGTGGCCGGGGTGCGAGAGAACTTGAGCGCGACAACAGCCTCGCGTTAGCTGGGCCGCGACGTAGATCGAGGAAACCGTACGGGCGCTCGGTCCCCTCGTGCAGCATGGGCATGTCCGCTTCGTCGGGGGGGGGGGAACCAACTGGGCGGCGTGGGAGATCAGCTAAAATAGACTGATGGTGCGCAGGTCCCCATTGCTGGCGAAGTATTTGTCCAGTGCCGCACGGAACACCGGTTGTTGCGGCGCGACGGCGGCGAACAACGGCATCGACGAGTGGAACTTCAGGTTATCGGAGCGGCCATCGACCTGATTGACCAGCGCGGCACATTCGATCACGCGCGTTCCCGCTTTAGCAACTCGGCCTTGCGCCCGACGCCCCAGCGATAGCCGGTCAGCCCGCCATTGACGGCAACGACGCGGTGGCACGGGATGGCCACTGCCAGCGCGTTGGCGGCGCAGGCTCCCGCCACGGCGCGCACTGCGGAGGGCGCGCCGAGCCTTGCCGCGACAGCGCCGTAGCTCAGCGTGTCACCCGGCGGGATAGTGCGCAGGATTTCCCAGACGCGGCGCTGGAACACGGTGCCCCGGATGTCGAGCGGAAGAGCGAGCGAGCCGTTCCGTTCGGGGTGGTCGATCAGGGCGACGATTCTGGCGACCGACCGGGCAAACCCGGGTTCCGCGTCGGCAAGAACCGCGCGGGGAAAGCGTCGTTCGAGGTCGGCGCGCAATTCGGTGGGATCTCCGCCGAGCAGGATGGCGCAAACGCCGTGTTCGGTCGCGGCCACCAGCACAGCGCCGAGACTGGAGTGGCCAATCGCATGATGGATCGCCTCGCCCGGACCACCGGTGCGATACCGGGAGGCGGTCATACCGAGCATCCCGTTGGCGGCTTCGTAGAACCGACCGGTCGAGTTGAAGCCGGCGTCGAAGATCGCCTCAGTGACGCCGGCGCCGGAAGCGAGGCGGGCCTGCACGCGGGTTTGGCGCTGGGCGGCGGCGTAGGCCTTGGGCGTGACACCCGCGACGCGCCGGAACAGGCGGTGGAAGTGATGCGGGCTTAACCCAGCCTCGGCGGCGAGGTCGGAGAGCGATGGTTCTTCCTCGGCGTTCTCGATGCGGCGACAGGTTGCAGCGACCAGTGCTGCCTCTCGCGTCGCGAGAGAGGGCAGATCCGGGCGGCAACGTTTGCAAGGACGGAACCCGGCGCGCTCGGCTTGCTCGCGGGTGCGATGGAAGGCGATGTTGGTCCGCAGCGCAGGGCGGGCGGCGCAGGAGGGATGGCAATACACGCCAGTCGTGGCGACGGAATAGAGGAATTGACCATCGGCCGCCTTGTCACGGCAGCGCACGGCGGCAAGGCGCGCATCGTCGGTCAAGAACGGCGCGTTGCGGCAAGGCGTAAAGTCGGCGGTGGCCAGAGTCGCGTTAGACATCTCTATGTTCTCCCTAACGGGACGAGCCGCTCCGGCTCGTTCGCACCATAATGGCCAGACGGCGGACGACGCGCACTCCGGCGCTTGCTCGGGTATTCCGTGCGGCATAGCGACGCTCATGGCCGCCCTGCGCGGTGATATGGGTGGCCCGAGGCGATCGACTGGGCGCGGAACAGCTGTTCGGCGAGCATGACGCGGACCAGCATGTGAGGCCAGGTGAGCGGGCCGAGAGAGAGGATGTGGTCGGCACGGGCGAGCACGGCTGCATCAAGGCCCTCGGCGCCGCCAATGAGGAAGCAGGGCGTCCGGCCCGTATCGGTCCAGGCGGTAAGCGCCAGGGCGAGCGCCTCGCTGGTTGGCGCGGGAGCACCCAGATCCAGCGCCACGACAACAGCCCGGGCGGGCAAGGCGGCCAGCAGGAGTGCCGCCTCTCGCCGCCTTATCTCCAACGGGTGCCCACGGCACTCAGCCACCTCCGCGACGACGATTTTCGGGCGAAGGCGCGCGGCGTAACGTTCGAACAACTCCGCTTCCGGGCCGCGTGCGAGGCGGCCCACGGCGATGAGGCGAAGCTCAGCCAGGAGGCGCGGATTCCGGGGTGGCGACGGGTTCGTCGAGGTCGGCGGACCACATGCGTTCGAGGCCGTACTGCTCCCGGGCATCGGGCTTGAACAAATGGATGACGATGTCGCCGGCGTCGATCAGCAACCAGTCCGAACCCGAGGCGCCCTCCATCTGGATGCGCTTGAGGCCAGCCTCGTGCAGCTTGTCTTCCAGATGGGTGGCCATGGCGGCGATCTGGCGGTCAGCGAGGCCGGTGGCGATCACCATGCGATCGGCGAACGAGGCGCGGCCGGCAAGGTCGAGCGCCACGATGCGTTCGGCCTTATCGTCCTCCAGGCTGTCCACGATAATCTTCTGAAGCTGGTCCAGGCGCGACGTCTCGGTCGGCACCTCGCGAATGCGTTTGGCACGGACCGGGCCAGCGGCGACGGCCTTCTTGCGAGGGGTGCCGGGGGGCGACGGCAGGGCTGCGCCGAGCGGCGCGCGGGCGGGAGCGCGGCGGCGCGGCGCGGTCGCGGCCGGCTTGGCGGGAGCTTCCGGCGGCTGGGGAGGCGGCTGCTTGGCGATGACGTCAAACTCCTTGATTCGTGGCGCACGGTGGATTTGTGGCGCGCAGGGCGGTGGCAGATGCAGTATGTTGGGGCGTCGGCAGGAAGACCCAGGCTGGCGGCGACACGGTCGCGAGCACAGACGCCTCCTGGGCGACGTGGCGCGCTCGACGTAGAAGTTTGGCCGCGTGGCCCGCCAAAGCGCGTTGATTGTAGGAAGGTCGCGGCAGGACGGCAAACGCCGTGTGCCGCACGAGGTCGCGGAAGCGGCGCCAGCGCGGCAGTTGACCGAGAATATCGGCGCCCATCAGCCAGACGAAATGCACGCGCGGAAACAGCGTGTGGAGACGGCGCATGGTGTCGGTGGAGTACCGGGTCCGCAGCCGGGTCTCGATATCCGTCGCGACGATCCGGCGGCCATCGGCAATCGCACGCGCCGAGGCGAGGCGGGTGGCGGGACTGGCCATGCCTGCGGTGGGTTTGAGTGGTTGCCGGGCGAGACCATCAGCCAGATCTGGTCCAGTCCCAACCGGCGCAGGGCCTGCCGCGCGACGTGCAGGTGACCGGCATGGGCAGGGTTGAACGAGCCCCCGAGCAAGCCGACCCGCGTATGCCGACGGTCCCCGTGAGTGGGGATCGGGTCGGTCAGGGGCGCACCTGGCCGGTGCCGGTGACGATATAGCGGTAGCTGGTGAGTTGCTCCACGCCGACCGGGCCACGCGCATGGACACGGCCGGTGGCGATGCCGATTTCCGCGCCGAAGCCGAACTCCCCGCCATCACAGAACTGGGTGGAGGCGTTCCAGAGCGCCACGGCGCTATCCACGCCGGCCAGGAAGATCTCGGCGGCACGGGGGTCTTCGGTCACGATGGCATCGGTATGCTCGCTGCCGTGGCGGCGGATGTGTGCGAGCGCCTGGTCGATATCGTCCACCACGGCAATTGACAGGATGGCGCCGAGCCACTCGGTTTCGAAATCGGCGGAGGACGCGACCGGAAGGTCGGGACAGATGGCGCAGGCGCGGGTATCGGCGCGGAAGGCGCAGCCGAGCGCCGCGAGGTCAGCAACGATGAGAGGCAGCAATTCGGGCGCGATGGCCGCGTCGATCAGCAGGGTCTCGGTGGCGCCGCACACACCCGTGCGCCGCATTTTGGCGTTGGCGATCTGGGCGCGGGCCATGGCCGGATCGGCGGCAGCGTGGATATAGGTATGACACATACCTGTTGCGTGAGAGAGCACCGGGACTCGGGCCTCCCGTTGCACGCGTTCCACCAGGTTTTTGCCGCCGCGAGGGATGATCAGGTCAATTTTTCCGGCCGCAGCGAGCATGAAAGCGACGTATTCGCGACCACTTTCGGGTGGAATCTGCACTGCCGCAGCAGGCAGTCCGGCGGCGGCGAGACCCTCGGACAGGGCCATGTATATGGCTCGCGCAGACTGGAAGCTGTCCGACCCGCCGCGCAGGATGACGGCATTGCCGGATTTGAGGCATAGCCCGGCTGCATCGGCCCCGACATTGGGCCGGCTCTCGTAGATCATGCCGATGACCCCGATGGGACATGCGATGCGGCGGATACGGAGGCCGTTGGGCCGGGTCCAGTCCGCAAGCGTGCGCGCCAGCGGGTCAGGAAGGGCAGCGATATCGTCCAGGCCCTTGGCCATGGCCTCGATTCGGGCTGGGTCGAGGGCCAAGCGATCGCGGAATGAAGCGGTGCCTTGGGCGGCGTCGTATGCTGCAAGATCAATGGTATTAGCTGCGATGATATCGGCGGAAGCCCGCCGGATCGCGGCGGCGGCGGCACGAAGCGCCGTGTCGCGGGAGGCCGCATTGGCGCGAGCCAGCACCCTGGATGCCGCGCGCGCATCGCGAGCGGCATTGTCGAGCCAGCTTCTCGCGGTTGCGTTGTCCTCGGTATCCATGGCGCGATCCTACAGCAGCACGAGATCGTCGCGATGGATGATCTCGTCGCGGCCACGCCACCCGAGAATAGGCTCGATCTCTGCGCTGCGATGACCGATGATGCGAGTCGCGTCCACACTGGCATAGGCGGATAATCCGCGCGCCAGCGGCCCGCCATCCGGGCCAAACACCTCGACCGCATCGCCGCGCTCGAACGCGCCGGCCAAGCCGCGCACACCGGCTGGCAGCAACGAACCGCCACGGCCCAGCGCGCGGGCGGCGCCAGCATCCACGGTCAAATTGCCGAGTGGCTGCAACGTGTTGAGTATCCAACGTTTCCGCGCGGTCCGACCTTCGGGCGCCGGCATGAACCATGTGCAACGCGCACCAGACGCGAGTGCGTGCAACGGACGGTCGGCGTGGCCCAGCGCGATCGCCATGGCGCAACCTGCGCCAGTCGCGATGCGAGCCGCAACCAGCTTGGTCCGCATTCCACCGCTGGAGTAACCAGGTGGCGGCTCGCCTCCCATCGCCTCGATTTCGGGTGTGAGCGCCGCCACCACCGGAATATGCGTTGCATCCGGATGTCGTTTGGGATCAGCGGTATACAGACCGTCGATATCGGATAGCAGCACTAGCTGATCGGCCTGCACCATCTCCGCCACCCGAGCCGCGAGACGATCGTTGTCGCCGTAGCGGATTTCGGCGGTGGCCACGCTGTCATTCTCGTTGACGACCGGAATGCAGCCGAGCCGCAGCAATGTTTCCAGCGTCGCACGCGCGTTGAGGTAACGCCGCCGGTCCTCGGTATCCTCCAGCGTCAACAACAATTGGGCAGCTGTCATGCCGCAGGCCTGCAACGCCTCGGACCACGCCTGCGCCAGCCTGATCTGTCCCACTGCCGCCGCCGCCTGCTTCTCCTCCAGCCGCAGCTTCGCCTGGGTGAGCTTCAGCGTGCGCCGCGCCAACGCGATGGCACCGGAACTGACCACGATCACCTCGGTGCCTCGCGCGCGCATCTCCGCGACATCCTCAGCGACCCCCGCGAGCCATGCCGCCCGAGGTGCCGCACGCGCCTGATCGACCAGCAACGCGCTGCCGATCTTGACGACGATGCGGCGGGCGGAGGCTAGCGCTGGAGTCATCTGAGCCGCGCCTGCTCCACCGCGCGCCACAACGCGCCCAAAACTTCGGGCAGCCCCTGGCGAGTGACACCCGACATCGTCAGCACCGTTTGCCCCGACGCCTTGGCCAGCGCCGTGCGACGTGAGGAAATCTCACGCGGGGTCATCGCGTCCATCTTGTTCAGCACCAGAATTTCCGGCTTGTCTGCCAGCCCACCGCCATAGGCCGCGAGTTCGGTTCGGATCGTGCGCCAAGCTTTCACCACACCCCCGGCCGCCCCGTCGATGAGGTGCAGAAGCACCGCGCAACGCTCGACATGGCCAAGGAATCGGTCACCGAGCCCGGTGCCCTCATGTGCCCCCTCGATCAGTCCTGGAATGTCGGCCAGCACGAACTCCTGCGTATCCGACAGCCGCACCACGCCCAGTTGAGGGTGCAGCGTGGTAAAGGGATAATCAGCGACCTTGGGACGGGCAGCCGAAACCACCGACAGGAAGGTGGACTTGCCCGCATTCGGCAGCCCGACAATCCCAGCGTCGGCGATCAGCTTGAGCCGGAGCCAGATCCACCTCTCCTCGCCCGGCCAACCCTTGTCGGCCCGGCGCGGCGCGCGATTGGTAGAGGTCTTGAAGTTGGCGTTACCGTGGCCGCCATCGCCACCCGTGAGCAGTTGCACGCGCTTGCCGGCCTCATCCAGATCGGCCAGCAGCGTCTCGTTGTCGTCGTCCATGATCTGTGTGCCGATTGGCACCCGGATCAGCACGTCATCCGCACCGGCGCCAGTACGGTCCTGTCCCGCCCCGTTGCCGCCCTTGCGCGCACGGAAATGCTGCGTGTAGCGGAAGTCGATCAGCGTGTTGAGGTTCTGTGCCGCCTCGAAGATCACGTGCCCGCCACGCCCGCCATTGCCGCCGTCCGGGCCGCCGAACTCAATAAAGCGTTCCCGCCGGAACGCGATCACGCCGTCCCCGCCATCGCCAGAGGAGACGTAAATCTTGGCTTGATCGAGGAATTTCATGACGGTTTTCTAGAGATTAAACGACAACGGGGGCCGGCTTATGCCGACCCCCGCGACATCGTCAACAGGATCGGCGCAGCCTTACTCGGCGGCGACCAGCATTGGCTGGGCCGAAGGCGTCACGGACACCTGCACCCGGTCCTCGGCCCGGTGCTCGAACATTACGTGACCCTCAACGAGAGCGAAGATCGTGTGGTCCTTGCCGAGCCCGACGTTGCGGCCGGGCTTCACTTTGGTGCCGCGCTGGCGAAGAATGATGTTGCCGGGGATCACGGCCTGGCCGCCCGACTTCTTGACGCCGAGACGGCGGCCAGCAGTATCGCGACCGTTGCGGGACGATCCGCCTGCTTTCTTATGTGCCATGAGGTTTGCTCCTTAGGCCGCGAGGATTTCGGACACGCGAAGCACGGTTACGTGCTGGCGGTGGCCGTTCTTGCGGCGGCTGTTCTGCCGACGACGCTTCTTAAAAATGATGACCTTGGCCAACCGGTCCTGCGCAATCACGGTCGCTGTCACGGTGGCGCCCGCCACGGTTGGGGAACCGATGGTCAAGCCCCCCTCCCCGCCGACCGCCAGCACGTCGGTGAACGTGATGATACCGCCCGCTTCACCTTCCAGCTTCTCTACTTTGAGCACCTGATTGGGGGTTACACGGTATTGTTTCCCGCCGGTGCGGATCACTGCGAACATCGGTCAACTATCCCATCGGCCGCATCTGGCGCGACCAAGCATGAAAGGGCGGCCACAAATCTGGCTACCAAGGAAAACGGGTTATAGCGGCGGAGGCGCCAAAGTCAACGCGATAGCTACAAAGAGGCCCGCTCGGCGCAAGTTGCAGCCTTGCCTCGACCTCCTTATAAGCTCGCCATCCGGAGAGGTGCCAGAGTGGTCGATCGGGTCGGTCTCGAAAACCGAAGAGCGTGCAAGCGTTCCGTGGGTTCGAATCCCACCCTCTCCGCCAATCCCCCTTTCACAGCCGTTCGCCAGCGTCCAGAGAGTCAATATTTACCAATGACTTAAGCCGCAATCAAGGGATGGCCCGTCCGCCATTATCCGCTTGCGTTCGCCATCGTCCCCCTTATGATGGGGGAACGGACAGGGGGACGGGCAATGCCACGGATGGCGGCGGGTCTATCGGCGGCGAAACTCAAGACGGCCGCACCGGGCCAATATGTGGACGGGAACGGGCTGCGGCTGCTGGTTCGGGACAGCGGCGCTCGGTTCTGGATTTTCCGCTACACCATCGCCAAGCGAACCCGCGAAATGGGCATGGGCCGCGCCGGATCGGAACCGGGGGCCGTCCCCCTTTCGGAAGCACGCAAGCGGGCGGGCGAGTTGCACCGGGCCGTCAAGGATGGCCGTGACCCGCTGGCCGAACGGGCAATGGCCGAAGCCGCGCGGGCCGCCCGCGC
>JANXXW010000412.1 GCA_025350425.1 Rhodospirillales bacterium | reverse complement strand
CGTCGCGGAGATGGCCGGTACCATGCTGCCGATCGGGTTGCACGTCGGCAACGCCCTGTTGCGGCGACGTTCAGGCGCCTTGGGCTCGACGGCCAGTCTGGCGATACTCATGGGCAGCTCTGCCTTGCGCCTGACCATGCTATATGCCGGAAACGAATCAGCGAAACGCCCGCTTGACTATTTCGCGGTCACCCCGCCCTTAAGCATTAATGGCGCAACTCACTGACGACTGCTTCGCCTTCGGAGGCGCGCTACTGCCGTTGGCAGATGCGCAGGCACGGACTGCGGAAATCCTTTCTTGCGCTGTCGGTATCGAGACGGTCGTACCGGCACTAGGTCGTATTCTCGCGGCCGATGTCGTGGCCATGATCGACCTTCCGCCGCAGACCAACTCCGCCGTAGATGGCTATGCGATCCGCCATGTGGATTTGCGGTCTGACGCCGAGACAATGCTTCCGATCTGCGGCCGACTTGCCGCTGGAGCGAGTAACCCATCGGTTCTGGCCGAAGGGAGCGCGGTGCGTATCTTCACCGGCGCGGTGCTCCCCGAGGGCGCCGACACGGTGATGATGCAGGAGGATTGTGAGGAGAGCGCAAGTGGCGTGCTGATCCGGCCAGGCATTCGCCCTGGCGCCAACAGGCGGCCGGCGGGTGAGGATGTGGCCATGGGCGAAACCGCGTTACGGGCTGGCCGCCGCCTCACTCCACCCGACCTGGCCTTGATCGCTGCGCTGGGCATGGACCGCGTCCAGGTGCGATGCGCCCTGCGGGTCGCGGTCTTCTCCACCGGCAACGAACTCGTGGACCCGCCCTCGCCTCTTGCTTATGGCCAAGTTTATGACGCCAACCGCCCGATGCTGTGCGCCATGCTGCTGTCTCTCGGTTGCGTGGTGCGGGATTGCGGGATCCTGCGCGACGATGTCGATGCCACCGCCGAGGCACTCGGCCGGGCGGCAGGGACGAACGACCTCATCATCACATCGGGCGGGGTGTCGGCCGGTGAGGAGGATCACGTGCGCTCGGCCCTGGCACGCATCGGGACATTGGCGTTCTGGCGAGTGGCGATCAAGCCGGGACGCCCTGTGGCGGTCGGGACGATCGGGCGCACCCCGATCATCGGCCTGCCCGGCAATCCCGTGGCCGCTCTGGTTACGTTCGCGGCGCTGGGAAGGCCGATGCTCGATCGGCTGGCGGGCGCGACCTATGTTCCACCGCCGCGCTTTTCGGTCGCGAGTGGCTTCGCCTATCGCAAGAGGCTCGGGCGGCGAGAGTATGTGCGGGTGCAACTCGGGGCGGACGGCATCGCCCGGCGGTTTCCCAAGGAGGGGGCCGGGATCATCACGTCGCTGACGCAGAGCGACGCGCTGATGGAACTGTCCGAAGACATGACGCGGCTTGCCCCAGGCGATATGGCGCCGTGTATTCCGCTAGGATTGCTGCATGGTTGAGTGGCTGGTGCGGCCCACGCCGGACGATCCGCGCCTGACACGCGAGGTCGAGGCCGTCGACCAGACCGGCGCCACCGTGCACACGCGCGTGCCCGTCGAGCGGCCGCTGACGTTGTTTCTGAACGGGCAGGAGATCGTCACGATGATGACGATCGGCGACCGGCCGGACTGCCTCGCGGTGGGCTACCTGCTCAACCAGAACATGCTGCGCGCCGACGATCTGGTGGAGAAGATCGAGTTCGACGAGGAACTTGACGTCGTGGTGGTTCGGACGGCGCGCGCCACGAATTACGAGGCTAAGCTCAAACGTCGCACGCTCACGTCCGGTTGCGCGCAGGGCACCGCGTTCGGAGACCTGCTGGAGCGGTTCGGCGAGGTGCGGCTCGATCCGGAAGCAACGTTGCGGACGTCGTGGCTGGTGACACTATCGCGCAAGATCAACACGATGCCGAGCTTGTATCTCACGGCAGGTGCGATCCATGGTTGCGTGCTGTGCGAGGAAGATCGACCGCTCGTTTATATGGAAGACGTCGGCCGACACAACGCGATCGACAAGATCGCCGGCTGGATGCACCTGAACGGGATGGGGCCGGCTGGCAAGCTGTTCTACACCACCGGACGACTCACGTCGGAAATGGTCATCAAGTGCGTGCGGATGGAAATCCCCATCCTAGTCAGCCGCAGCGGCTTCACCGCCTGGGGTGTGGACCTGGCGCGGCAGGCGGGTCTGACGCTGGTGGGGCGTGCGAAGGGCAACCGGTTTCTGGTGGTAGCCGGGCGGGAGCGGGTCATTTTCGATGATCGAGGTCCTCCAAGCTTCGACGATCGAGGTCCTCCGGGCGATTGATGTTGAAGAACGGGTCGCCGTTTTCGGTGCTGAACTCGACCGCCGCCACGCCATGCTCCGCCGTCCATACGTCGATGCGTCGCGCGCCGCCCCGCAATCCGGCCTCAAGCGCGTCCGCCAGGGCCACCGGCCAAAGCGCCACCACGGGATGATGCTGGCCGGCTGAAGTTGCAACCGCGATTGCCTTGCCGCCGCGTCCGGCGCGCAGCCTCGCCACGAGGTCGGTCGGCAGGAATGGCGTGTCCGTGGGCACCGAGAGCAGGTCCGCCACGTCCGGAAAATACGCCTGCGCCCATCGCATCCCGGCCAGAACGCCGGCAAGCGGGCCGGGATGGTCCGGCACCGGGTCCGCGATCACGGGGAGGTGCCAGGCCGCGAACCGGGATGGGTCGCCGTTGGCGTTGAGCGCGATTGCACGAAGTTGGGGCGCCACGCGGTCCAGCGCGTGGTCCAGCAATGGGCGGCCATCGAACACGCGCAGCGCCTTGTCGCCGCCGCCCATGCGGCGCGCGAGGCCGCCGGCCAGCACGATGCCGACCGTGTTCAGGTCACGGGTCATCCTTTAACTCCATCGATTGCGCGCGAAAGCACATTGCATCGTCGACGCGAATGATAACAAATCCTGCAGATAAGATGGGCGAACGATGCCCGTATCCGAGGAGACGTGCCGATGGCCCACCCCGTCCTGTCCCGCCGCGCCCTCGCCGCCGCAGGCGCCGCGCTGCCGCTGGTGGCGATCCGCTCCCGCCCGGCGGATGCCGCCGAGTTCAGCTACAAGTTCGCCAACAACCTGGCGATCACGCATCCGCTGAACACGCGCGCCCAGGAAGCCGCCACGAAGATCAAGGAAGGCACCTCCGGCCGCGTCGAAATCGCCGTCTTTCCCAACAGCCAGCTCGGCTCCGACACCGATACGCTGAGCCAGCTTCGTTCTGGCGCGGTCGAGTTCTTCACCCTCTCCGGCCTGATCCTCTCGACGCTCGTGCCCAATGCCGCCATCAATGGCGTCGGCTTCGCCTTCAAGGATTACGGCCAGGTGTGGCCGGCCATGGACGGGGCGCTAGGCACCTACGTGCGCGGTGAGATCGCCAAGCGTGGGCTGTATGCGATGAGCAAGCCCTGGGACAACGGCTACCGCCAGATTACCGCCTCCACCAAGCCGATCCGCACGCCCGAGGACCTGAACGGGTTCAAGATCCGGGTGCCTCCCGCGCCGCTTTGGACCGGGATGTTCAAGGCATTTGGCGCAGCCCCGACATCGATCAACTTCAACGAGGTGTACTCGGCTCTTCAGACGCATATCTGTGACGGACAGGAGAACGCGCTGGCGGTGATCGATTCGGGCAAGCTGTACGAGGTGCAGAAATACCTCTCGGTCACCAACCATATGTGGGATGGCTTCTGGCTGCTGGCCAACAAGCGCACCTGGGAGGCGCTGCCGCCGGACGCACGTGTGGTGGTGGAGCGGGAGTTTGATGCGGCAGGATTGGCCGAACGGCAGGACGTGGCCAAGTTGAACGACACGTTGCAGGGCTTGCTCAAGGCCCGCGGCCTGCAATTCACCGACACCGATCCCACTGCGTTCCGCGCCGCTTTGAAGAAGGCCGGGTTCTATTCTGAATGGCGCGACAAGTTCGGCCCGGACGCCTGGGCAGCTCTCGAAGGGGCCGTCGGTAGCCTGACGTGACCTCGGTCGCTCATCCCGAGACCGGACCGGCTGGAGCAAACCTCCAGCTGGGCGGTGGTTGGGTGGCGTGGATCGAGACGGCGCTGCGCCATGGGGTCGCGGTCCCGACAGCGCTGCTGGTGCTGGTCGAGATATGCGTGCTGCTCGCCGGCGTGGTCAGCCGCTTCGTGTTCCACCATCCCTTCATCTGGAGCGACGAGCTGGCGTCTATCCTGTTCCTGTGGCTCGCCATGTTCGGCGCCATAGTGGCGTTGCAGCGCGGCGAGCACATGCGCCTGACCGCCTTG
>JANXXW010000405.1 GCA_025350425.1 Rhodospirillales bacterium | reverse complement strand
TGGCCACCGTGTGCGACGTGATGCCGCTGACCGGGCTGAACCGCGCCTTCGTGGTCCAGGGCCTGCGCGTGCTGGGACGCCGCGAACGGCCCGGCCTCGCGGCGTTGCTGGAAGTGGCGCAGGCCCGTGGCCGCCCCGACGCGCACACTCTCGGTTTCGCGCTTGGCCCGCGCATCAACGCAGCCGGGCGCATCAGCGAAGCCGACCTCGGGTTGCGCCTGCTGCTGTGCGAGGATCCGGTCGAGGCGGCGGCACTCGCGGTCACGCTGGACGGGGTCAACAAGCAGCGGCAGGAGGTGGAACACTCCATGCTTGACGAGGCTCTGGCGCAAGCGGAGGCACAGATCGCGGCCGGTCATGCCGTCGTAGTGGTGGCCGGGGAGGGATGGCATCCCGGCGTT
Organism: Rhodospirillales bacterium; assembly: GCA_025350425.1. Classification (GTDB taxonomy): domain Bacteria; phylum Pseudomonadota; class Alphaproteobacteria; order Acetobacterales; family Acetobacteraceae; genus JANXTF01. Next base: position 10,256 of record JANXXW010000405.1, on the reverse strand, counting down.
GTCGGCATCGTCGCCGGACGCATCAAGGAGCGGTTCAACCGGCCTGCGCTGGTGGCTGGGATCGTCGATGGGGTGGCCAAGGGCTCGGCCCGCTCGGTGCCTGGGTACGACCTCGGCTCTGCGGTGATCGCCGCGCGTCAGGCCGGTCTGCTGAGCACTGGCGGCGGGCACGCGATGGCGGCCGGATTCGCGCTGTCGGCATCGGGTATCGCGGCGCTCCACGGCTTTATGGACGAGCGTCTCGCCGGTGCCGCCTCTTTGCCCCGTGCGGCAGATCTGCTGATCGAGGGCACGCTCGCCGCCGCCGCCTGCACCACCGAGACTGCCGCGCAACTCGGCCGGCTCGCCCCCTATGGCCATGGCAACGCGGAGCCGATGATGGTGCTGCCGCGCATGCGCGTGGCCCACGCCGAACGAATCGGGCGGGAGGGTGCCACCGTGCGCGCCATGCTGTCCGGTGAAGGCGGTGGCCCCCGCGTGAAGGCATTGATGTTCCGCGCCAAGGAAGGCCCGCTCGCCGAGGCTTTGCTGGCCCGGGACGCGGCGCTGCTGCATTTGGCGGGGCACCTGCGCGCCGAGGAATGGAACGGCACGATCAGCGCCAGCTTCTTCGTAAGTGATGGCGCGACGGTTTGAAGCGAGTTGCGATAGCGGTGGCGTTGCTGCTCGGGGGTGCCGCGCCCAGTGGGTTCGATGCGCTTCTTGCAGCCTATCCTGGCCAATTCACCCGCGAAGGCGACCAACTCGTCTGGCCCGACGGCACCAGGGTCGCGTTTTCGGTCGATCAACTCGCCGCCGGATATTCCCGTGCGATGCCGCCCCAAATGCCCGCCGAGGGAGACGATCCGGGTCGGACCAGAAACTCTGCGTTCTTCGCCAAGATGTATGGGGAGTGCAACCGCGACGAGGTGGCGCCGCATCTGGTCCCAGTGGCTTGGCCCGGTGGCCATATCGTGCGGATGACGGAAATCAACCACGTCGATCGGCACCTGGCCGCCGTCGCACGGGAACTGGACGCCCCGGAATGGCGCCATACCCTGTGGCCCAACGGGGGCACCTACGCCTGCCGCGCCGTCGCCGACACGGGCGAGCCTTCGATGCACTCGTACGGGGCGGCCATCGACATAAATTTGGTGGTAAGCGATTACTGGCTGTGGCGACGCGGCGCTCCCTGGCGCGACCGCGTGCCGGACGAGGTCGTGGCCGCGTTCGAGCGCCATGGCTTCATCTGGGGCGGCCGGTGGTCGCACTATGACACCATGCACTTCGAATACCGGCCTGAGTTGCTGGGCCTGAGCGCCGCAGACGCGGATTGATCCACCGGTCGCGCTTGACCGCGTTTCCATCCTCGGCTACCCCACGCGCCGCGCATAGGTCCCGTTCGTCTAGAGGCCCAGGACACCGCCCTTTCACGGCGGTAACACGAGTTCGAATCTCGTACGGGATGCCAGCCGTCACGCAAATAGTACATGATTTACCGATCTGCGCCTCCGTCTGTGACTTTCGTTTGCCATATTGCCTATCACAACTAGTTTCGAATGTGATATGACTATATCGTCTGCAAATGGTTTCGGGCAGGCGGCTGAAGGTTGCTTTCACTCCCAATCTCGTTCCGAGGGAGGTCTGGTCATGAGTCCTACGCTGAAATCAATCGATCTCAATTCTTGCGATCGGGAGCCGATACATATCCCCGGGTCCATCCAGCCTCACGGTATGATGTTGGTGGCTTCGCTCGATGGGTTATTTGTCCGGTACGTCGCGGGCGAAGTCGAGCGTCTGCTGGGTTTCACGGGGTGGCAGGATCAGGCTCTGAGCACACTGATCGGCGCCACGCTGTGCGCGAAGATCGAAGCCCTGGACGAACATGCCGCCTCCTATGGCTTTGTGGGACAGTTCGAGACATCCACCGGCGAGTTGCTGGACGTCAGCGCCCACCGCAGCGGGTCGTACGTGATCGTCGAGTTGGAGGCTGCGGCCACCGATGGGCGATCCACCTCGCTCGTGATAGATTGGCTGGCGATCGCCGTCGCCGGCTTCGAACGGTCGATTTCGCTCAAAAGCTTGAGCGACCGCGCGGCCACCGAGTTCCGCCGCCTGACCGGGTTCGACCGGGTCATGGTCTACCAGTTCCTCGACGACGCCGCCGGCCGGGTTCTGGCGGAGGATCGCAGGCCGGATCAACGTTCCTTTGCGAACCAGCATTTCCCGGCCACCGATATCCCGAGCCAGGCGCGTGCGCTCTACCTTCGCAATCTCGTGCGAGTGATCCCCGACGTCGCCTACCAAGCTCTCCCGCTCCGTCCGAATTGGACCCTGTCGTCGCCACTGGACATGAGCGACAGCAACCTCCGCAGCGTTTCACCAACGCATGTTCAGTATCTCAACAACATGAATGTCGGGGCGTCGGCCTCCTTCTCCGTCGTCAAGGACGGGGTATTGTGGGGCCTGATCGCTTGTCATCACGAGACTCCGCGACGACTCACCTACGATTTGCGCGCGATATGTCGTTCCCTGGCTGGAAGTTTCGCGCGGCAGGTCAAGGCAAAGGAGGACGCGGAGGGCTATCGTCAGCGCATCCGGCTGCGTAGCTTCGAAAATGACATCGTCGCGCTGCTTTCACGGGTAGGCACGCTCGACGAGACCCTGTCCAATCACCTGGACGAAATCGGCAGAATGATGGACGGCGACGGCTTTGCCGTGTTGCGAGGGCGGGAATTGGTCATGAGCGGCATCTGTCCGACCGAGACCGAGACCCGCGCCCTCTCCGAGTGGCTTCTGACCCGTTCTGCTGGGCCGGTGTCATCTTCCGCTCACCTTTCCAGCCTCTATCCTGCCGCCGCCGGCTTCCAGAAAACTGGCAGCGGCGTGCTGGCCATGATCTTGTCGGACGATGAACCGTGGCTAGTGCTCTGGTTCCGGGTCGAGCAGATCGAAACCGTCAACTGGGCGGGTAATCCCCATAAGGGGGCCAGCCTGAACTCGTCGGAACCACTTACGCCACGGGTTTCGTTCGATGCCTGGGCTGAGGAAGTACGTGGATGCGCGCGTGCTTGGTCGGTTCCAGAGATGGACGCCGCCACACGGCTGCGGACCGCGGTGCTGGAAGTACAGCAGAACCGACGAATGCGTGAGCTGAACACCCAGTTGACGAAAATCCTGCAAGATCAGGATTTGCTGCTCCAGCAAAAGGAGTTTCTGATCGGCGAGGTCAATCACCGCGTCCAGAACAGCTTGCAGCTTGTATCGAGCTTTCTCGCTCTCCAGGCTCGCTCCTCGCCCAATCTCGAACTGCAGGCTGCGTTGGAGGAAGCACGGCGGCGCCTGACCGCCGTGGCGCTGGTCCATCGCAGATTGTATCGCGGCGACCAGATCGAGACCGTCAACGCAGCGCGCTACATCGAGGAGCTATGTGCGGATACCGCTTCATTCATGGGGCCGGACTGGGCGCAGCACCTACACCTCGATCTGGCTCCCATCCTGCTGTCCACCGACCGTGCGGTGACGTTGGGCCTCATTCTCACTGAACTGATCATCAACTCCAACAAATATGCGTATGGTGGCGCCCCTGGCCCGATCGAGATCGCGCTGACCGGGGAACGTTCCAGTCTCAAACTCTTGGTGGCGGACAAGGGGGGAGGCCGGATCTCCTCGCGTAAAGGCTTCGGCTCACGCATCATGGAAGCATTGGTGACGCAACTCGGGGGTACGCTGATTTACAGCGACAACCTGCCTGGGCTACGCACAGAAATTACTATTCCGGTTGAAGTTGTCCAAAAAGTCTGAAGCCGATGGTTTGGGGATGGATGCACGGAGCGGGCGCGGCACGGTGCTTGCCCATCTCCGGTCGGTGACCCGCCCGACCCACGATGCCCTCGAAGGCGGGCTGGGCCTGATGGATGACGCCCTCAATCTCGAAACCTATCGGGACGTGCTCTGCCGCCTATACGGATTTTGGCGTGGCTGGGAGCCACAGGTTGCGGCCTTGATGCGCGACGAGGCTTTCTTGGAACCTCGGCGGCGCCTGCATCTGCTGACTGCCGACCTGGCCGCGCTTGGCCTGTCGGCGGACGCACGGGACGCCTTGCCTTTGTGCCCGCTGACACCGCTCGCCGATGGCATGGAGGCGCTTGGTTCGATGTATGTCCTGGAAGGCTCCACCTTGGGCGGGCGGGTGATCCAGCGGAATATTCATCGCTGCCTTGGTGACGAAGGGCGGGGTAGCTGCGCCTACTTCCACGGTTACGGCCAGGATACCGGTTTGATGTGGCGTCTGTTTATGGCGCGGCTGGACGATGCGCCGCCCGTCGATGCAGGGCGAATCGGTCGCGGTGCGTCGGCCACGTTCGAGCGTGTGGGCTCGTGGCTTCTGAACCAACCAACGCCGACCGGGATACTACGTGGTGATTGAGCCACCATCGACCTGATCGGTGGCGCCTGTGCGAAAGCCGGCTTCGGCGATGCCGAGTAGGAGGCGAAGGACGTAGACCCCGTCTCTCCCTGAACGAAAGCAAGCGCGCCCGCGAACAGTCCCCAAGTATGCACGACATGGGCAATCCAGTGGCGCGCGCCGAATCGGTGCAGCAACAGGTTGGAAGGCACCTCGAACAGGTAATATCCGAGGGAGAATATACCCGCGCCGAACGCGAATACTTTTGGTGAAAAGCCAAGGTCGCGATTCGTGGTAAGGCTGGCGACGCCGATATTGACGCGGTCTATATAAGCAACGAAATAGCCGGCGATCAGCAACGACACTAGGCGCTATGTCATACGGCGCATCGTCATACCAGCGATATCTATATCGGCTATTTTCCTCAATCGTCCTACCTAGCGGGATCTTTCAATACTATGAATATGATATTTTCTCGGTCAGTAGAAAATTGAAACAAACCAGCGGAATCGATGCGAACCATGCGGTTCGGCTGATCCCAATCCGGAGGCTCCGCGTCAACTGGACTTCACTCCGGTTTCGGTATCCGATGCGGAATCAGCCGAAAGAACCGTCATGCACACAGTTCGCTTCCGTTCCTTGCTCCTCGGCACTCTCACGTCCTGCTTCCTGGCTTTATCCGGCGCGGTGGCAGCCCAAGCCGATACCGTGCTCACTTTGGTGGCCGCGGATTACGGGACCGGCCCCGCCGATAGCAGCCTCAAATACTGGCAGACTATCGCCGATGCCTTCCACGCCGCGAACCCGGCCATCACGGTCAAGGTTCAAACCGTCAACTGGAATGATTTCGACACGAAGATTCAGACGATGGTGCAGAACCGGCAATACCCGGACATCACTGAGGGCGACTATTTCTCCAACTATGCCCAGGAAGGATTGCTGTTCAAGGCGCGTGAGGTCCTCAGCGATCCCGGCAATCCGATGCCGGTATTTACGCAACTCGGTAGCTATGACGGCGCGCAGTACGGCATTCCGTTCACCACGAGTTCCCGCGCGCTGTTCTACAACAAGAAGTTGTTCGCCGAGGCCGGTATCGCCGGCGCTCCCAAGACCTGGGATGAACTGATGACCGACGCCGGTAAGATCAGGGCGCTCGGCCATATCGGCTATGGCCTGCCGCTTGGCCCGGAGGAGGCGCAAGCTGAGACTCTGTTGTGGCTGCTCGGCAACGGTGGCGGCTATCAGGCTGCCGACGGCGCATGGGCGATTAATAGCGCCCAGAATGTCGAGACCCTGCAGTTCATGACGAAGCTGGTGCAGACCGGCGACACCGAGCCGAATCCAGGCACCAAGAACCGTGCCGATCTGCTCGCGCAGTTCGCGCATGGGCAGGTGGGAATGCTCAATGGGCTTACTGCGTTGCTGCCCATCATCAAGCAGGCTGGCGTGCTGACTGATAACGACTGGGGGACGGCGACGATCGCCGGCAAGGCTGGTCCGCTGGAGAAGACCCTGGGAGTCTGCGATTTCGTTGCAGCATTCAAGGGTGACGGCAGCAAGCGGGAAGCAATCAAGCAGTTCCTCGACTTCGCCTACCAAGACAAATACCAGGTCGCCTTCGCCGAACGGTATAACCTCCTACCCGGAACCACCTCGGGCGCAGCCGCTTTCGCGAAGGTCGATCCGGCCCTGGTCCCGTTTCTTTCGGCGCTCCCAAAAGCGGTGCAGTACCCGAACGCGCCGGCCTGGGCGCAGATCAAGACGCAAATTCAGCAAAATATCGGAACGGCCATTGGCCCAGATCCGAAATCGGTGCTTGACGCGATCCAGCAAGCCGCGCTCAAGGCGAACTGATCCTGCGCCAGCGGTCTGCGCTCGCGGCAAGGCTAGATCCACTTCTTTGGCTGGGGCCTGCGCTGCTGATGATCGCCGTGGTCGTTTTATGGCCGGTTGTCATCATGGTGCGGACCGCGTTTCAGAAGATCAGCCCGGACGGCTTCATCCTGGGCCAGGCCGGCTGGCGCAATTTCGTTTTTCTTTGGCAGGAACCCGCCCTGCCTGGGATACTTGTCCGAACCTCGATTTGGGTGCTCACGGTCGTGGTGATCACCATGCTGATCGCGCTTGCGATGGCGCAACTGTTCAACCAGGAGTTTCCTGGGCGGCGCGTGGCGAGGTGGGCGTTGATCGCGCCGTGGGCCGCGTCGGTCGTGATGACCGCCATTGTCTTTCGCTGGAGCCTCAACGCCGATAACGGGATCATCAACGTTGCGCTCCATGATCTCGGCCTGATGCCGGTTTATGGCACCGACGCCGCCGACTGGCTCGGCCGCCCTGTCGTCGCCTTCGCCTGGATGATGCTGGTGGCGATCTTTGTCTCCGTCCCGTTCTCCACCTACGCGCTACTCGCCGGTTTGCAGGCTATTCCCACAGAAACCTATGAGGCGGCGCGGATCGACGGGGCGGGGGCATGGCGCATCTACATCGCCATCACCTTGCCGCTGTTGCGTCCCGCCTTCATCGTGGCACTGCTTATAAACGTGATGAACGTGTTCAACTCGTTCCCAATCATCTGGGAAATGACTCGCGGCGGACCGGGCCACCAGACGAGTACGACGACAACGTTCATGTACCAGTTGAAGCAAAGCTACATCGGCGAATCCGCCGCCATGTCGGTGGTGAATTTCGCACTCGTGCTGCTGATCGTGCTTGTCTATCTCAGGGCTACCTCCGTGCAGGGAAGGGCGGCCTGAGTTGCCGGCCATCAAGCCGCGTCCCCGCTCGCTGGCATATGCCGGCTTGGCCTACATCGTAGCAGCGATCTTCTTGCTTCCATACGTCGAGATGGTGGTCTCGGCTCTTCGCCCCGCGAATGAGATGCTCGATCGCACCTATGTTCCCACCCATTGGAACTGGCATAATTTCGTCGATATCTGGACGACCGATTTCGGCCAGAGTCTGCGGATAAGCCTGGAGGTCGCGTCGGGCTCCACCTTGCTGGTTTTACTCGCGGCCATTCCTGCCGCGTATTATACCGCACGATACCGATTTCTAGGCCGGACCACTTTCCTGTTACTCGTTCTGGTGACCCAGATGTTTCAACCGACTGCGATGCTGGTCGGAATCTATCGCGAATTCCTGAGTTTCGGCCTGATCGATTCCGTCATTGCATTGATATTGGTGAACGCCGGGTTCAACTTGGCTTTCGCCGTCTGGATTCTTAACGCGTATATCTCGGCGATACCCGTCGAGCTTGAGGAAGCCGCTTCCATCGACGGGGCAAGCCGCGTGGGTACGTTGTTTCGGATCGTGCTGCCACTCGCGTTGCCCGGTATCGTGACGGCGCTGATCTTCACTTTCATCAATGCGTGGAACGAATTCATCGTCGCCTTGACGCTCACGACATCACCCGCGACGGAGCCGCTGACCGTCATGTTGAACAGCTATATCGGCCAGTATCAGGTTGACTGGAGCCACCTGTTCGCAGGATCGGTGATCGCCACTTTCCCGGTCATCATCCTGTTCGCGCTGATCGAAGGAAAGGTGGTCAGCGGCCTGACCGCTGGTTCGATCAAGTAAAAGCGGTATTTCAGGGCTTCCGGCTCACCGACCGCCTGCTTCAGCTCCCAAACCACGTTGCCATTGTCACCCAAGATCGTGAAGCCACGATCAAGCGTTCCGCGCATCAACATCCCTGCGCGGGCGGCGGCCAGCGTCAATGGAGTCTATTCCAGAGCGCGGAGGTTCACGTCACTGACCATAACATGTACACGGCTGTCGATGATCCCAGACAACATGAGTCGGCCGCTCCAATCGAAAGTCTCGGCCGGGTTTGATCGGCTTGTTCAAGACTTCCCGAACGAGGCCGCCTTCTATCCGGCACCTGCGTGGACACATCGGGTCTCGGCGATCAAGCTCACCAATATCTTACATCAACGAGACTTCGGCAAAGAGACAACTCGGTTATCCCAACGGGGAAGTGGTCGAAATTCGCGGAGGCGACTCGGGAGCCCCGCTCTGCTTTGCGGCAAGGGCTGAGCCACGATGTCATTGGCGACGAGGATAGGAGGCGATCCGGCCGTGCTTCGAGCCGCGATAGGCATGTATCCACATACGTTGGCGCAAATGGACGGCCGCATCTCGTCCGACCTCCTGAAGCTCGACTTTGCGTCGGTCACTCCCATCAACCGCGCCTTTGCGCCGATGGTTCCATTCATGGCCCGGCGGATCTCGCCGGTAAGCGCGTTGGCGTGCGCGCCTACAGCCAGACCATCCGGATGTGGCTACGCGGCATCCTCGCGGAAATCTGTGACCCACCCTAGGCCGAGCGAGCATCACCTAAAAGTAAACTGCTCGCTATGCTTGAGCAAAATCAGGTGGACGCCGTGATCGGCGGTAACGACCTGCCCAGGGATGCCGGTTTTCGGCCTGTCTTTGCGGACGTGAAATCAGCTGGCGAGGCATTTTGGTGGCTCCACGCGTTCGTCCCCGTGAACCACATGCTGACCGTCCGGCGGGGACTGGACGGTCGGCACCCGGATCTGGTCGGCGAGTTGCTGAATATATTCCGGTCGGCGGCTCGTGCCCCTTCTGACAAGGGTTGGGCACCATTTTTCGGACGCGCCGCGCTACGCCCCACGATGGAAACGGCGCCGCGACACATGACCGAACAGGACATGCTGCCGTGCTCACTGGAAGTGGTGTGGGACGGCCTGCCCAGCCTTCGTGACGGAGAATGACCTTCCGCATCGGACCTGTGGCGTGACAGACATTGCTGCCGGCAAGGGAGCGCCGCCTTCGTTCGATGATGCGTTCCAGGCGCAACTTATGGAACTTTTCAAATGGAGGCGCGACGTCCGCCGTTTTGTGTCGACGCCCGTGCCGCAAGCCGTGATCGATGAACTGTTGGAAGTGGCATGCCTCGCGCCGTCAGTCGGCTTCAGCCAACCATGGAGGTTCGTCGTCGTCGATGACCCTGAGCGCCGATCCGCCGTGCGCGCGAACTTCGAAATCTGCAACTCCCAGGCCTTAGCTGGTCAGGCATCCGAACGTAGTGCCTCGTATGCATCCCTTAAATTGGCGGGTCTTCATGAAGCGCCTTGCCATCTCGGTGTCTTTGCCGAGCCGGAACCGCTGGAGGGACACGGACTTGGGCGCATGACAATGCCCGAAACCATCGCCTACTCCGTCGTCACGGCCGTGCACACTTTGTGGCTTGCGGCACGGGTAAAGGGCTTGGGCCTCGGCTGGGTCTCGATCCTCGACCCCGCAACGATCACCGCTATACTGGATGTTCCGCCACATTGGGTGTTCATCGGTTATTTCTGCCTTGGCTATCCCCAGGCTGAAAGCGACATGCCGGAACTGGAGCGTGCCGGGTGGGAGAAGAGGCTGGGCAACGCGGCAACGCGCATCCAACGCTGAGCGCACGCGAGCCAGTGCAAAGCGACGTTCTCGCCCAATAGTCTGCTATCGTCCCAAGATGAATACGAACTCCCTTCCTCCAAGCGACGACGGTGGCACTCAGCCACAGCATATGGGACTCGCTCTGCTGGCCCTCTGCTTCTTGTTGCTTGGCGTCTATACGTTATGGAATTTCGTCCGGGCGCTCGAATGGGCCGGGGTCTTCGCCATTGCTCTTTGGCCGCTTTATTACCGCGTCTCGCTGCGACTTGGCACGGGTCGGCATAACTTGATGCTGCCCGCGATGTTCACCTTGGCCGTGGCGCTTGTCTTCATCGGTCCAGTCGTGTTTGCGGGAGTGCAGCTCGGCCGGGAGTACCATGCCATAGCCGAGTGGGTCCGAACCGTTCAGAGAGACGGCATCGTCGAACCGGCTTTTCTCCATCATCTGCCGTTCGCCCAGGCA
>JANXXW010000376.1 GCA_025350425.1 Rhodospirillales bacterium | reverse complement strand
ATCACAGGCTCGCTGACTGAAGCCCGTCTACAGGACTTGCGTCGCCGGCTATTCGATCTCGTGCGTGACATGCCGGAGGGGCCGGTGCAAGCCAAGGCCCTTTCCCGCACGCTGCTGACGGCGGACAGCGCGGCCGAGGCGCACAAGCTGGAATGGTCCCGCAAGGTCGACCCGCTGCACCCCGGCCAGACCCGCGACGAACGGCGGGCCGCCATGGAGGCCGCAGAGGGCAACCGGCTGATCCCGCGCATGTCCATGGCCTGGCTCGCGATGGGCAAGATGTTGTCGGCCGACGCTCCCGACGCATCCGGCTGGCTTGAGGTGGCCACCGACGCGACCAAGGACGGCCCCGTTCGGGTTCTACGGATCAAGGGCCGGCACGACATCCGGGACGGCTGGAAGGTGCCGACGTTGCTCATCGATGCCTTGTTGCCGGTCGACCTGGTGCGCCCGTTCTGGCCGGACGTGGAGATGGTGGCGGATGTCCACGCGGCGGCGCCGCACCAGCGGGTCCGGCAAGTCATCGATCGCGCCTATTCGAAATCCATGCTCGAGCAGCTCGGGGCCGACGACGCGGCGAAAAATCCCGAGGAGGCCCGGCGGCGGTCGAACCGGCTACACGATCTCCGCGCCATCCTGATCCGCGAGGCCCGGCACCACGCGCCGGGCCGGGTCCTCGTGGTGCTGCAACAGTCGGTCGAGAAGTCGCTCATGGCACTTGGCAGCCTGCCGCCGAACCTGTCGCTGGCGCACCACAACAACATCGCCGGCCGGGACGAGTGGCGCGACGTGGCGGCGATCGTCGTGGTCGGTCGGACCATGCCGCCGCCGAGCGGGGTCGAGCGGATCGCGGAAGCCCTGACAGGGCAGGTGTCATTGCGGTTGCCGACATGGTACGAGCGCGCCGACGCGGTTCGCGAGATGGCGAACGGCCAGACAATCTCCGCCGAGGCGGACCGTCACCCGGATGCGCTTGCCGAGGCGATCCGCTGGCAGGCCGCCGAGGGCGAGTTGGTCCAGATCATCGGCCGGGGACGAGGCGTCAACCGGACTGCGGCCAACCCGCTCGACGTGCTGGTGCTGACGGATGCCGTGCTGCCGATCCCGTTGGCCGGCACCTTGGAGGCCGCCGATCTGGAGCCTGGGGTCGCGGATCACATGATCGCGGCCGGTGGTGTCGTGTTCGAGAACCCGGCCGATGCCTCTGCTGCCTACCCATTCTTATGGGCCAACCGCGAGGCGGCGAAGAAGGCACTCCAACGGGAGAAGTCGGGGACATTCCCCTATAGAGACTCTTCTATAGGGGAATGTCCCCTACTTCGGCGGATCGACTACAAGCCGGCAGGACAAGGCAAGCAGGCGGCCATTGCTGGGTTCGACCCGGTTCTATGCCCTGATCCCGTGGCGTTTTTGACAGAGAGGGTCGGATCAATGGTGTGGTGCCGGATTGAGGCCGAGCCGCCGCCGCCCGAGCCGGACCCGCCACAGCCTGACCCCGGCGACCAACCCGCGTCCGAGATACTCGCTGCCTCAGAGGTCCCGGTGATGGCGTGCGCGGTGGCCGACGCAGTTCCGGTTGAGGTCCACGAGAAGCCAGTGGGCGCGCCTGACGGCTTTTCTCCGGACCATATCGGCCGCGCGCCCACGTTCCTGGTGTGCGACGTGCCCTGGCTGCATCCCGAGGTCGCCGCCATCGTCGCGCTGAACGGCCAAATGCTCGTGCGCTGCCCCTATTGCGGCAAGGAGCATCGTCACGGCGGGTTCGGCCATCGCCTGGCGCACTGTGACAAGCCAGCCGGGCGGGGCTATGTGTTGATCCCGACCGTCGAAGGTGTGGCCGTGTCGTCGGGCGCTTGGTCGTGAGGACGATCGCAGCGTGCCCGAAGCCCCCACCCATCCCCCCGCGCGCCCGTGGCGCGCCTTGCCCAAATCGGCACGGATTGCAATCGAAATCGGCCACCCGACCCAGGCGGCGCGCCGATGCCACTCCCGCGCGTGCGCGTGGACAAACCGAGAGGAACATCCAATGCCCAGCGGTGGACGCCCGGCACAACGCAGACGGCGAGCGTGGTGACGGTGGACCAGTGGGGCCGGCCGTTGCTGGCGGCGCCGTCGCATCGGTTCGGCGATGCGTTCGACTTCCCGACCGGCTAAACCGACCCGTAAAACCGTTCCGGCACGTTCCAGAGTCGGTCGCCCCAGAGGCCAAGATCGATCTTGTAGACATCGCCTGCCCGCCCGGCGCGCGAGGCCAGCACCCGGTCGGCGAACTCCGTCATGTGGCGGCATCCCTCGGTCAGCATCACATCGCCGCACAGCGGCATACCTGACCACCCCTGCATCATCTCCTTGATCGTGTCGTTCGGCAGCATGTGATGCGCCGGCGGCGCGGGGTTGTCCGCCAAGGTCGCGCGCCGCTTGATCTGCCGCGCGAGCGCCACGTCGAGATCGCAGTACGCCAGGTGGAAGTTGACCAGCCCGTCGAACACGATCGGCGCGTCGGAGCAGTGGAACCCCGGCGACCTCCGCACCGGCGCGCGAGCCAGCATCGGCTTGCACATCGAGGCGGACGGGAACGCCCAGCGCCGTTGCCCCAGCACGGCGCGGCCTGGGTCGATCTCCCGCTCCACGCCGAGGCGGTGCAGGACGTTGACGCCGAACGCGGTCACGACATCGGCGTGGCGCTCCTCGCAATACTCGGCCAGCCCGCGATACCGGCGCGGATCGGCCACCAGCATCTCGTCCACATCGGCATAGATCACCCAGTCGTACCAGCGCAGCAAGGACGCGCAGAACTCGGACACGAACCCGGCCCGCACCGTTTCGTCCAACTCGGAACGCGGGATGCGGACCCGGTTGACCGCGCCGAGCGCGTCCGTGCCGCCGTCGTCCGATCCTTGATCGATGACGTAGCAGGCTTCGGCGCCGACCTGCCCGGCGTAGTGGCGGGTCCAAAACGGCAATAGCAGGCGCTCGTTGCGGACCATCGTGACGGCGGCAATTTTCATGCCGGCAGCGTAGCGGCGCGCTGCGGGGTTGACCACACGAGGACCCGCCCATGACATCGATCAACGACCTGCCCGCGCTGCCCGGCGGCTACCAGTCCGGCGATGTGGTGGCTGTCGGACGCGGAGGGATCGCATACAGCCTTCCGGTTGGCGCGGTGCTGTTGCCGTACGACGTGCGCTGGTACAAAGCCAAGGGTGACGGGATCACCATCGACAGCACCGCCCTGCAAGCCGCCGCTGACGCCATCGGCGCGGCGGGCGGCGTGCCGATCGTGTTCTCGGGCAACACCGCCGCGCAGGCGCGCGCGAGGCGGTGAAGTTAGCATCGTCCCGGTTGCGGGATGCCTCGCAAGCCGTCACACGCGCCCGCGCGAGGTCCAGCGTCTCTCGCTGAATTAGCGGCGAAAATGGCTTCGCAGTCCGATACGCGCAGGCGCGCGCGAGGCTCGGCGTCTCTCGCTAAATTAGCGGCAACGGTGGCTTTCCTGCGCGTACGCGCCCGCGCGCGAGGCGCGTACTGGAGGCGGCCCCTGGCCCTCGCCTTCGCGCCGGTCGTTCGCCTGTCCAGGAACGGTTTGGCCCAATGCAAATCAAGTATAGAAAGAAAAAAAGAGAGTAACCTATCTTAAGCCGCAAACATCGAAAGGTTTTCAACAAGCTTACCCATAGCACGACATCAAGAAAATGTGCTATAGACCTTCAACTCCCCCGCAAGGGCTGAGTTGAATGGCTTCAGGCAGTCTTAGCTCACTTGATTGGCCGAAGTGTCCGACTACCCGTCGCCCGTCACGACTTAGGACACAGCATGACTAGCGTCACCGACCTCCCGACACTGCCAGGCGGCTTCCAGCCCGGCGACGTGCTTGCTGCTGGCCGGTCTGGACGGGCCTACAGCGTGCCTGCAAGCAGCTTGGTGGGCATCGGCGTCAACGTCCAGGCGTTCGGCGCCAAGGGCGACGGGATCGCCGACGACACGGCGGCGTTCGCCAGCGCGGCGGCGGCCCTTGTCACGGCGGGCGGTGGCGCGTTCTGCGTCCCGCCGGCCTCGGTCGGCTACGTTCTCAGCGCGCCCACTGCGTTGCCCTCGAACAGCTTTGTGTTCGGCTACGGCCCGAAGTCGCTGATGATCGCTTCGGCCGCCTGGGTTCCGCCCGCGCAAAGCGAGTTCGAGTTCTTCACCAACGTCAACCGCCTCGCCTCGGTCATCACCGACAGCAATATCGTGATCGAAAACGTGGCCTTCGACTACGCGCGCCTGACGGTGGCGCCGAACGGGGGCCGGCACGCGATCCGCTTTCGCATGGCGAGGGGCATCCGGGTCAACCTCTGCTACTTCAACGCGGGCGAGGACGCGACGGCGTTCCTGGCGTGCGACGACACCGAAGTGTTCGGCTGCCGGTCACTTGGCGCAACCAACTGCCCCTACGACCATTGGGACGCCAGCCAGAACGCCCGCGTGATCGGGTGCTACGCCAAGCCAGACCCGTCTTGCGTGCAGATGGTCAATTTCAACGGCATCTATTCAAGCGTGCTGGACGCGCTCACGTCGGACGGCATCGTGGTCTCCGACAACGAGTTCATCGGCACTGGCACGGGGACCTCATTCACGCCGATTAACATTTACACCCTCGGCGTGAATGCGATCGTCAAGAACGTCATCGTCAGCAATAACAAGCTGGTCGGCACTCCGATCATTGGCGTGGGCAACGTCCAGAACGTGACCGTCAGCGGCAACCTGATGTCGGGGAATTCCGGCGGCGATTGCATGATCCGCCTTAACGGTGACGGCACGAACCCATCGAACGTGACGATCTCCGGCAACCAGATCATCGCCCCGGCGGTCACCGCCGGCAACCTCGGCGTCATCCGCAGCACGGCCCCGAACACCCTGGTGACAGGCAACCGCGTCACGGGCGGCAACTACCCCGTGGCGTTGTATCTGGACAATGGCGGCATCAGCCTGGTCAACGATTTCACGGCCGGCACAGGCGGCGTCTCGTCAGGCGCGGCCACGTCGGGCGGCCCGGTCACGGTCAAGAACACCGAGGGGATTGGCTGGCTTGATGCGTCCGGGGCGCTCGTGAGGCTGGTTGTCCAAAACGACAACAACATGGTTTTATACGGCACCGATGGCACGGGCGCGCAGCGGGCCATCTTCGCGATCGGGATGCA
>JANXXW010000373.1 GCA_025350425.1 Rhodospirillales bacterium | reverse complement strand
TTGCCGGGGCCGTCCCGCCATAGCTGGACCGAGATGCGACGGATGCCTCCACCGTCAGCACCGAGAACACCGCATCGGTGATCCCCGCCTCCTCTGCCCGCATCTCGTCGAGGGAAAGCCCCGCGAGATCGACCCCGCGTGCCTCCGCCTTCGCCACCAGCCGCCCGGTCACGTGATGGGCGGTGCGGAACGGCAGCCTCAGCACCCGGACCAGCCAATCCGCAAGGTCGGTCGCGGTCGCGAACCCCGAGCCCGCGAACTCGCGCATCCGTGCCGTGTCCGGCGTCATATCCCGCACCATGCCGGCGATCGCGGCAAGCGACAGCGCCCAGGCGTCGGCGGCGTCGAACGCTGGTTCCTTGTCCTCCTGCATGTCCTTGGCATAGGCCAGTGGCAACCCCTTCATAACCGTCAGCAATCCCACCAACGCGCCGTTGATGCGTCCCGTTTTGGCCCGCACCAGTTCCGCCGCGTCCGGATTGCGCTTTTGCGGCATGATCGAGCTGCCTGTGGTGAAGGCGTCGCTCAACCGGATGAAGCGGTATGGCGCACTGCACCAGATCACGATCTCCTCGGCGAGGCGCGATAGATGCATTGCTGAAATTGCGGCGGCGGCCAGGAATTCCAGCGCAAAATCGCGATCCGACACCGCGTCGAGCGAATTGGCGGTGGGCCGGTCGAAGCCGAGCGCATGGGCAGTCATGTCGCGGTCCAGCGGAAACGACGTGCCGGCCAGCGCCGCCGAACCCAGTGGACACTCGTTCAACCGCCGCCGGCAATCCGCCAGCCGGCCGCGGTCGCGCGCCAGCATCTCCACATAGGCCAGCATGTGGTGCCCGAACGTCACGGGTTGCGCTGTCTGTAGGTGGGTGAACCCCGGCATCACGTCGCCCGCATGGGCGCTCGCGCGCTCGGCCAGGGCACGCATCGCGTCCGTGATCTGCCCATCCAGGCCGTCGATGGCGTCACGCACCCACAGGCGGAAATCCGTTGCCACCTGGTCGTTGCGGCTGCGCCCGGTGTGCAGCCGCTTCCCGGCCTCGCCGATGCGCTCCGTCAGCCGGGCCTCGATGTTCATGTGGATGTCTTCCAGCGCGTCCACGAAGGCGAACCGTCCGGCCGCGATATCCTCCGCGATGGCCTCTAGCCCGGTTCGGATGTCGTGCTCATCTGAAGGCGTGAGGATGCCGAGCTTGGCCAGCATCGCGGCGTGTGCCAGGGAGCCGCGGATGTCCTGCCGCCACATTTTCTTGTCGAAGCCGATGGAGGCATTGATCTCCTGCATCACCACCGAGGGGCCGGCGGCGAACCGGCCGCCCCACTGCATGTTCGCGTCCACGTTGCGTAAGCTTGGCGTTTCGCTCAAGGAAGGAGTTCCGTTATGAGGGTGATCCGTCGTCGCGCCTTGGTCGCTGGCGCGGGCATCGTTGCCGTCGGGGCTGGAAGCCTAGCGATCGCGACACGCTGGGGCAAACCGGCCGCGCCAGACATTCATACGCCCGAGCCCCCGCACCCCGTCACGTTGCAGGGCATCGATCGGTTGGTAGCGCTGGACCCGCCTGAACTTCCGGCGCCCGCCACCTTCATCGACGAGGCCGGGCACGAGCATCGCCTGGCCGACTTCGCCGGACGCGGGATCGTGGTCAATCTCTGGGCGACCTGGTGCGTCCCGTGCGTGGCCGAGATGCCGGCATTGGCGGCGTTGGCAGGGCGGCTGGGCGAGACTGCGCTGGTCTTGCCGCTTTCCTCCGATCACGGGGGGGCTGCCGCGGTCCGGACGT
The DNA here is from genome assembly GCA_025350425.1 of Rhodospirillales bacterium. Classification (GTDB taxonomy): domain Bacteria; phylum Pseudomonadota; class Alphaproteobacteria; order Acetobacterales; family Acetobacteraceae; genus JANXTF01. The sequence continues at coordinate 9,056 of JANXXW010000373.1, read as the reverse complement.
TCTATGCCGCGCACGGCATCGCAACATTGTCCGTATGGCTCGACCCCGGCGGCCTCGCCGCCCGCGCCTGGGGCGCACAAGGTATCCCGACCACGTTGATTGTGGACCATGCCGGGCGCGAGCGGGCACGGCTGGAAGGCGGTGCGGACTGGGGCACCGATGCCGCGTTCGCGCGCCTTACGCAATTGATGGCTTAGTTGCGCGGACCAGGGCCGGACCGTAAACAAGCGGTGAGCCAGCATCGGAACGGGGAACTCGCGAATTGGACGGCAACCTGACCCCCGAGACCGTCCGCCTCGCCTACCGCCTGTTCGTCGGCCGCGATCCCGAGAGCGAGCCGATGGTCCAGCACGCGCTCAGCTACGGCACTATCGAACGCCTCCGCACCGCTTTCTTCCGCAGCCCTGAGTTTCGCGGCATCTGCCAAAGCGAGTTGCGCCTTGCCCCCACGCCCGCGCCGCCGCCCCAGCAAGCCGTCGCCCCGCCGCCACTACCGGCGCAGGTGCCGCTCGACGCTCCGCCGCTCGACATCGAATGGCGCACAGACGCCGCCACGACCACCGCCCTCCTGGCCCATGTCCGCGATACCTGGACCCGCCTCGGCAACGAGCAGCCGCATTGGTCCGTGTTGTCGGCCGAGCAGTTCCGCCCCGACCGCATCGATGCCAACGAGGCTGCCTTCTTCGCCTCTGGCGGGAATGACGTAGCCCAACTGGTGGCGATCCTGCGCCGCAACGGCCTGGAACCGGCGGCGTTTCCCCGCATGTTCGAGTTCGGCTGCGGCATCGGCCGGGTGACCGCCCATCTTGCCCGCACCTTCCGCGACGTCACGGTCTGCGACGTCTCCGCCAGCCACATGGCGATGGCGCGGGACAAAGTTTATGAATCCGGTGTCCACAACGTCGCGTTCAAGCTGGCGGCTTCGGACGAGTTCGGGATGGCCGCTCCGTTCGACCTATGGTTCAGCCGCATCGTGCTCCAGCACAACCCGCCGCCCATCATCGCGATGATCCTGCGCCGCGCCTTCGCGCTGCTGGCGCCGGGCGGCCTCGCCGTGTTCCAGGTGCCGACCTACGCCGCCAGCTACCGTTTTCGCATCGCCGACTATCTCGCAGGGCTCGATGCGGAAGCACGGATCGAGATGCACGTGCTCCCACAGCCGGTGGTGTTCCAGTTGGCGCGGCAAGCCGGATGCGAGATACTCGAGGTTCTGGCGGACGCATCCGCCGGCCCGGTCGCGCAGTGGAACTCCTCGATCTTCGTATTGAGGAAGAACCCGGGCTGACCGAGGCCGGCTCTGGCGGTCAGACCTGAAGGGTCTGCGTGCCCCCGTCGGGCTGGGCGCGGCGAGCCTGCCACAGCGCCACGAAGTCGATCGGCTGCAACAGCACTGGGGGAAAACCGCCCTCGCGTGTGACATCGGCCAGGATGTTGCGGGCGAACGGGAACAGCAGGCGCGGGCATTCCACCAGCAACACTGGCTCCACCGCATTCTCGGGGATTCCGGTCAGGGTGAAGACGCCGCCGAATGAAAGCTCGGCGAGGAACACGCGGGCCGCCGCATCCGGGGGTGCCGCGCCGTTCACGTTCGGCTCGACCGCCTCGGCACGGATCACCAGAACCACCTCGTAGATATCCTGCCCGTCCTGAATGCGACGGGCCTGCACATCGAGGTTGATATCCACGCGCGGCGCAGCGCGAAGGGTGGAGTAAATCCCCGGCGCGTTCGGAACCTCGAACGACAGGTCCTTCACATACTGGACATTGACCACCAACGGAGGCGTCTGCGCGGCAGCCTCCGGCGCGATCGGGCTGGTCTCGGACATAGGTTTTTCTCCATTTGGGCGCGTCATCAATCGCGGCGGGCGGGTAGCACGTAAGCTTACGGTCGCCAAACGATCTCTGTGGGCGCCGAAGCAGTGGGGTCGCAGCGCATCCACTGTCCGTTCATGACGCTCTTGCCGGTCATCGATAGGATGAAACCCCAGTGACTGACCACCAGGGTATCGGACCAGTCCGGCAGCGCCGACATTTCGGCCCGGAACAACGACGCGCGGTCGATGATGCCAGCCTCCGGCTCCTCTATCGTGGGCCACCAGATTTCCGGAATCACGGCGAAATCGAGATCGGGCCACGCGAGCGCGAGATCCATGCGCGGGCTGCCGATGTCACAACTGAAGGCGTAGCGCTCCCGCACCACCGGATTCACGAACACCGGCAGGCCGAGCGCCCGTGCCACCGGTGCCGCGGTCTGCAGGGCGCGGGTGTAAGGGGAGCAGATGATACGGCGGATGCCCTCGTTCGCCAGCGCGGATGCGGCCGAATCTGCCTGCTCATGGCCGAGCTGAGTCAGTTTGGGGTCGGGGATACCCGGGTCCTTCCGCGTGGCGGTGAACAGCAGGTTGAATTCACTTTGCCCATGGCGTAGCAGGATCATATTTCGCCCATTACCGAAGCTTGTGCTGCGGCACAAGCTTCGCCGTTGTGTGTCGCCCCGCGCGCTCTTATGTGTGAGCCTTCGCGCATTGCGAGTGGTGGAGATTGACATGGGTGGCAGTACAGGCGGTTTTCCCGTCGAGCTGATCCTGTTCGGAATGATCGCGGCTTTCCTGGTGCTTCGCTTGCGGAGTATTTTGGGGCGTCGGCAGGGTTTTGAGCGTCCGCCGGAGCAGCGGCCCGGCAACGTGGTCGATCTTCGGGCATCGGCGACCAACACCCGGGCCCAGCCTGTGCCTCCCGTGATAGACGGTGTGGCCGAACCGCTGGTGACCATCACGCGGACCTTACCAGACGATTCCAGCCCCGCCGGGCAGGCGTTTGCCGCCATGCGCCGGGTCGATGGCTCGTTCGTGCCGGCACGGTTCCTTGAGGGCGCCGAAGCAGCTTTCCGCCTGATCGTTCAAGGTTTTGCTGCCGGTGATCGGGCAGCTTTGCGCCCATTGCTTACCGAGGACACTTTTCGTGCGTTCGATGGCGCCATCTCCGGGCGGGAGACCGCAAACGAAACACAACGGACGGAAATACGTGCGGTTGGCTCCGTCGGCGTCGATGTGGCCGAATTGCGGGATCACAACGCCTCGATAACCGTGCGTTTCGTGTCCGATCAGGTCAGCGTCACGCTCGGTCCGGATGGCAACCCGGTGGCCGGGGCGGACGCCCTCACCGAGATGACCGATCTTTGGACGTTCGAGCGGATGCTCGGGTCACCTGACCCGGCTTGGCGTCTGGCCGCTGCCCGCAGCGCGTGAGGGTTTACTTCGCTTGAAACCGCATTGGCTGGCGCTCGCCGTTGTCCTCGGCCTGGCCGGCTGCGCTACCCCTCAATCGACGGCGCCAAGTTCCGCCGAGACTCAAGTCCATACCATGGGTCTTCTACCGGTCGGGTTCGATCGGTTGCCGGGGTGGCAGGCCGACCATCTGGCGGAGGCATTGACGGCGTTCAGTGCCAGTTGCGGCCAAATGAAGGACGCGGCGACGTGGCGAGCCGTGTGTGCCGCCGCCCGCGCGATTCCACCCAACGACGAGCATGCCGCGCGTGCTTTCTTCGAGGCCAATTTTCAGCCCTACGCCATGACCGACAACGGCAGCGAGCACGGGCTGTTCACGGGCTACTACGAGCCCGAGGTCGCCGGCTCCCGCAGGCAATCGGCCACCTACGACATCCCGCTTTATGGAATGCCGGCTCCGCGCGCGCACAACGGCCGTCCCGAACTCCTGCCCGACCGCGCCGCCATCAATCGCGGGGCATTGGCCAGGCAGCATCTCGAGCGGTTCTGGCTGGCCGATTCCGTAGATGCGTTCTTCCTTGAAATCCAAGGGTCCGGCCGCATCCGCCTGCCAGACGGCAACGTGGTCCGCGTCAGCTATGCCGGACAGAACGGACACGCCTATGTCGCCATCGGGCGCGTGCTTATCGATCGGGGCGAGCTGACGCGCGAGGAAACCTCGCTGCAGACCATCCGCGCATGGCTGATGGCTCATCCCGCCCAGGCTCGCGCGGTGATGGAGAAGAACCCCGCTTTCGTCTTTTTCCGTGAACTGCCGCCGACCCCGATCGAGCAGGGGCCGCCGGGTGCCATGGATGTGGCGCTGACGCCGGGCCGCTCCATCGCGGTCGATCGCAGCTTCGTGCCGCTCGGGACACCCATGTGGCTGGATACGACCAACGCCATCAACGGGCTGGCGATCCGCCGGCTGATGGTGGCGCAGGACACTGGCGGCGCGATCAAGGGCCCGGTGCGAGCCGATTTGTTCCTTGGCTGGGGCGTGGACGCGGCCGAACTGGCGGGCCGCATGAAGCAACCTGGAATGCAATACATGCTCGTACCGCGCGGCGTGCGCCTGCCTTTCACCAGCTGAACGTGGACAGGGCTTCACGCCAGACGCTGCTCACTGGCGACTGCCTCGACCTGATCGCGACACTGGAAGTGGGCTCGGTCGATGTGGTCGTGACCTCGCCGCCGTACAACCTCGATCTCCGGTACAGCTCCTACGAGGATCGCGTCCCAGAGGAGAAATACCTCGATTTCCTATTTGCCGTGGCGACCGCGCTGCGCCGCGTGCTGAAGCCGGAAGGCTCGATCTTCCTCAACGTCTCCGGTTCCTCCAGCCGCCCATGGTTGCCGTTCGAGCTAATCGTGCGGCTGCGGCCACTTTTCGTGCTGCAGAACCATATCTCCTGGATCAAGTCGATCGCGACGCCTGACGACGCGGTCGGACACTACAAGCCAGTCGGCGGAAAGCGTTTCCTGAACCATGCCCACGAACACATCTTCCACCTGACATTGACCGGAGCGGTGCCGCTGGACCGGCTCGCGATCGGGGTACCGTTCAAGGACAAGTCCAACATCGCCCGGCGCGGCCATGCGCGGGACCTACGCTGTCGCGGCAACACTTGGTTCATCCCTTATGAAACTGTGCGTAGCCGCACGCAGAAATGGAACCATCCCGGCACCTTCCCGGTCAACCTCCCGCGCTGGTGCATTCGGCTGCACGGCCAACCAGACGCGTTGGTGCTGGACCCCTTCGTCGGCACCGGCACCACTCTGGTCGCGGCCCACCGGGAGGGCGCGCGGGGCATCGGAATGGATATGGACCCTGCCTATGTCGCCATCGCCCGCGAGCGCCTGGACGCCGAAATGCTGACCGACATGGCCGGGGACCTAGCCCCGATCGGCGCTGGCGCGCCGCGAAACCACACGATGACAAGATAATCCTCGTTGATCGTTTGTTAGCGCAAGAGGGCTAAACATTTCCTACTTGCTTGCGTTGCGGATGCCACGACGGGTAATACTGTGTCTGGTTCACAGAAACGTGAGAAAGGAATACTGATGGAAGGTGTTGCGGGCATTCAACTACCTCGTGCGCTTGAATCCAGGTGGTTCGAGGATTTCTTCCTCGGCGAACGCTTCACCTTGCCAACCCGCACACTGAACGAAACGGCGTTCCGCTCGTTCGCCGACGCCAGTGGAGAGGCACATCCGCTGCACAATGACCTGGCCTATTGTCAGGACCAGGGACATCCCGAGATGCTGGCCCACGGGTTCCTGGTAGCCATCCAGACCGCGGCCGGCTCCGGATTGCTGCCGTTCATGATCGAGGAATCGCTGGTGACGTTGCTCGACCAATCGAGCCGCTTTGTGCGTCCTGTTTACGCCGGTGACACACTGCATCCGGTTTTACAAGTGAGCGAACTCGCGCCGAACAACGCCACCGGCGTGCTCGCGCTTCGCAGCACCGTGCACAATCAACGGCGCGAATTGGTGCTGGAAGGCACGCAACGATGGCTGCTGCGAAAGCGGCCGTCCTAGTCGGTTCCGCCCAGTCCCACTAGATATAAGGCTGTCCTGTCGGGAGAAAGCCGTTGCTCGCCACCAGTTTGGCTTTCAAGCAGAACGGCACCACCGCGTTGGCGAACCTGGGCGCTATTCGGCGTGGGCTGCGACGGAGCAAATTGCCACAAGTCGAGAAAATAGGTCTCCGCGCTGGCATGGCGGCACGTCCGCGCCACCCAACCACTTTGAAGCTGCTATGCAACCCGGCTATTGCGTGACGTGCGCGTTCTTCGCCGTAAGCAACTGACGGATCGCGACCGGGAAGAGTGGGCTGTCTATGTCCAGCACGTCAGCCGGTTCCCGGGACGTGTGGCTCCCGAACCGCCGCCGGCCCCGGAAGCTGGAGTCATCGTAGTCGCCATCGCCAGCCAGCCGGTGGCGCGGATGGTGCCGATAAAACGCCTTCCTCAGCCGCCACGAATCCTCGCGGTGGGCGATGCCCCGTCTGGCCTCGATAAATCCAGTTGGAACCGGCTCCGCACCGGCAAACTGACACCGCAGCGCACGCTCGATCTGCATGGCCGAACGGCGCAGCGGGCATTTCACGCGTTGCAGGTGTTTCTCGCCGTCGCCCAGGCCGATGGGCTCCGCTGCGTGGAGGTCATCACGGGGAAGGGTTCCGGCGAGACCGGCGGCGTGATCCGCCGGGAGTTCCCGCTATGGATCAACCTTCCCACCCTGCGTCCTTTGGTGCTGGCGGCGAGCCATCCGCATGCGGCCAATTCCGGCTCGGTACGGCTGCTGCTGCGCCGGCCGCGATGACGCCGTTCGGCGCGCGGCTCCGGGTGCTCCGCGCCGAGCGGGACATGACGCTGAAGGCGATGGCAGCCCAGCTGCATATATCGGCGGCCTATCTCTCGGCCCTGGAGCATGGCAAGCGCGGGGCGCCCAGCACCGGCCTCGTGCATCAGGTATGCGATTACCTCGGCCTGATCTGGGACGAGGCGGAGGATCTGGCGAAGCTGGCCCGCCTGTCGCACCCTCGGATCGTTGTCGATACCGCCGGACTCACACCCGAACAGACGGCGCTCGCCAACCGCATCGCACAAACCATCAAGCGCCTGACCCCGGAGGTGGTGGCCACGCTGCATAGCGTGCTGGACGCGACCGCTCTTCGGTCCAAGCCGAAATTGCGTCGGTTGGCGGGACACTCCTAGCTGGCAATCGCACCCGTCTGGCGCAGGAACCCCAACAACGGCAGCATTGGCAGCCCGAGCACGCTGCTTTGGTCGCCGGACACCGCATCGAATAGCTGCACTCCCAACCCTTCCAGCCGATAGGCGCCGACGCTGGACAGCACCGCAGCGCCCTCCCGCGCGAGGTAATCGTCGAGGAACGCATCGGAAAATTCGCGCATCTCAAGCTTCGGGCGGGCAATGTGAGTCCAGATGCGTTGGTCTCCACGCTGGCAAAGTAACGCCGTGACAAGCACGTGGGAGCGTCCGCGCAACGCCTGAAGCTGGGCGCGCGCCTCCGCCGGGGTGCCCGGCTTGTCGAACCAGCGGCCCTCGCACACCAGAAGCTGATCCGCCCCGATCACAATTGCGTCCGGCACCGAACGCGCGACCCGCATGGCCTTCATCTCAGCCAACAACATCGCCGTATCGTCAGCCGACATGCTCGCCGCCCGTGCGCCGCGCTTGATCTCGTCCTCGTCGATGGCGGCGGGTCGCACCTCGAACACCAGTCCCGCCGCTGCCATCAGGTCCTGGCGAGCGGTGGAACCGCTCGCCAGGATCAACCGCGCTGTCACGTCACCGCCGCGGCTTCCTTGCGGCGACGCTCATGCCAGGATTCCATAAGTTGTAGCACCGTCGCGGCCGTTTCCTCGATCGACCGGCGCGTCACGTCAATCACCGGCCAGCCACGCCGGGTGCACAGGCGGCGTGCCCAGAGCAGCTCGGCCTTGACGGCCTCCTGATCCACGTAGTCGCCAGTATCCTGCCGGACTGCGCCGGTGTTGGCGCCGGTGCCGATCATCCGCAGACGGTGGCGGCGGATTTCGATCAGTGCGTCGGGATCGAGCGTCAGGCCAACGACAGGGCAGGTTGGCGATTCGAGCCCCGGCGCGTCCATCAATCCGGGCACGAGAGGCACGTTTGCCGCCTTCACTCCCCGGTTTGCCAGATAAAACGAGGTCGGTGTTTTGGAGCTACGGGACACACCGACAAGGCACACGTCGGCTTCCGCGATGCCGGCCTGCTGCTGACCGTCGTCGTGGGCGAGCACGAAGTGCATGGCATCGATGCGGCGAAAATAGTCGGCATCGAGCACATATTGCCGTCCTGGCCGCGCCGTCGCCTGCTCACCGAATTGGTCCTGGAACATCGCCATCACGGGATCCAGCACGTTGACGAGCTGCAGCCCCAGCCGCTCGCACGTGGTGGTCATCTCCGCACGCAAACCCTTCTCGATCACGGTGGACAGCACCGGACCGGGCTCGGCCTCGATTCCTTCCAGCACGCGGTGCAGCTGGAAGCGGGTGCGGATCAGGCTCCAGCGATGGTACACGATGCTGGCATGCTCGAACTGCGCCACCGTCGCGCGGGTGATCGAGTTGAGGGTTTCGCCCGTTGAATCGGACACCAGATGTAAGTTCAAGCGTTCGGCCATGATTACGAGGATAGCGGGGATAACAGCCGCCGCCAGCCCCGTCGGCCGAATACGGAATTTATCACGGGGATGGAATCCCACAAGCGCTGGACGGCGGGCGAAAATTTGCGACGGAGTCAGTGAGTCGAGGATAAGTCGAAAAACCGAGCCGACTCCGTGACTTGCTGACCGTCGCGATTGTGGACAAATTGCCCCGCTGCTTCACGGGGACCGGGTACCCCGTTATCCACAGGGTTCCACTCCACCCCCATAAGTTCTTAATTAATCTTTCTTCTAGAAGATGAAGGCGATCGACCGGGAATGGCTACCGTGAAGCGACTGACTCGCGTGCTTGCGAATGAGAAAGTTTGGCCGCCACCGATCTGGTTGATGCGGCAGGCTGGCCGTTATTTGCCGGAGTACCGTGAGATACGCGCCAAGGCTGGTGACTTCTTAGCGTTGGCAACCAATCCGGCTTTGGCGGCGGAAGTGACTCTGCAACCGATACGGCGTTTCGGCCTGGATGCCGCGATCATCTTCAGCGATATCCTACTGGTGCCATGGGCTTTGGGCCAGGGTTTGATATACGCGGCGGGCGAGGGCCCGCAATTGCCGCCGATCCGCACCCGC
>JANXXW010000295.1 GCA_025350425.1 Rhodospirillales bacterium | reverse complement strand
CCCGGCGAACCAGGCATTCCGCCCGCTGGCAAGCGGCTGAGCCTTCGGAGCATCTCGGTGAAGCTACGTCAGCCCGGCCTCTGCTTCGCCGCCCTGGCCGTGCTGCTGCATCCGGTTTTCTTCGTGATCTATCGGCTCGCGGCGTTCAACACTGTGCCGCGGGACGATTACGCGCCCTTTCTGCTGTGGTTGTTGGGCCAGCCCGGCGGCGCGCTGCCCGGCTCGCCTTATGGCTACCGCCTGCTGTCGATGGTGGCGGCCGCACCGTTCTACTACGCCCTGCCGCCGCTCCCCCTGACCAACACGCCAGTCGATCTGTCGGCGCCATACCTGAAAGCCACGGCGGCGCTGTCGGCACTGGCCTTCCTCGCCTGGATCGCCAATGCCATGCTGGCCTACGCCTGCGCCATCGCCGCTCACCTGGAACGGCGGGACGCGGTGATCGTGGGCGCGCTGGCGTTCGTCCTGATGCTGTACGTGCAGATCACCGCGATCGACCCGCTCGCCATCGCCTTGGTCTCCGCCGGCATCCTACTCGTGCGGCGACCGTGGCCCTTTGCCGCACTGGTGGCCGTTTCCGTGCCGATCAACGAGAAGGTGGCGATGGTGCTCGCGGTCTGGCTGGTCATCCGCTGCGCCCTGTCGCGCGCGGATCGGGCGGAATTTGGCTGGCGGATGGTTACGGCCGTCCTGGGTGTCGCGGCCTACGTGGCGCTGGTCCGGGCGATCCACCTTCCCGCCAACGCCTACCAGCTCGACCCGGCCCATTACGGCTCCACCTTGCGGGACAATCTGGCCGCTTACGCCAGTCCACGCGGGTTGTTGCTGAACGTGTTGCCGATCCTGGTGCTGGCAGCGATGGCACTCGCCGGCCGCCCGTGCGGGCTGTTCCGGCGCACCGACACTCTCGTCATCCCCGCGCTGATAGCGGTGGCGTTGGTGCTTACTCAGTTCTTCCAGGCCGGCCGCATCGTCATGCACGCCGCGCCCCTGTTCGTGGTCCCCGCCGCAGCCGCCTTGTCCGGCTGGCTTGGCCAAGTGGGAGACGCCAAGGCCTAAATGCCGCTTGGGCCTAAATGCCGCCAAGACCTACGTGCCGCTTGGGCCCAAGAGCCGGCTGGTCCTGAGTGCCACTTGCGCGCACGCCCCATTGTCCCAACAATAATCTCATGGATTCACACGACGGGCTGCCCCCGGCCGAGCGGCGGCTTGCCATCGTCACCATCTCGATTTGCGTCGCCATGGCGGTGCTGGACGGCTCCATCGCCAACATCGCGCTTCCCACCATTGCCGCCGAACTGCACGCCTCGCCGGCCTCGTCGATCTGGGTGGTCAACGCGTTCCAGGTCGCAATCATGGTGAGCCTGCTGCCGATGTCGGCGTTGGGCGACAGTCATGGCTACCGCCGCGTGTTCACCGCCGGCCTGGCCCTGTTCACCGCCGCCTCGCTGGGCTGCGCGCTTTCGGGCTCGCTGACGCAACTGGTCGTCATGCGCGTGTTCCAGGGCTTCGGCGCCGCCGGCATCATGAGCGTGAACAGCGCCATAATTCGCTACATCTATCCTCGCGCCCAACTCGGCCGGGGTATCGGCTTCAACACCCTCGTGGTGGCGATCTCGTCCGCCACCGGGCCATCTATCGCCGCTGCCGTGCTGTCCGTTGCCAGTTGGCCGTGGCTGTTCGCCGTCAATGTGCCGCTTGGCGCGATCGCCTTGTCGCTCATCCGCCATCTCCCTCACACTCCCATGTCAGGCCGGCCGTTCGATCTCCGGAGCGCCGTGCTCAATGCGGTCACGCTCGCCCTGCTCATCGGTGGCGTTGAAGGCTTCGCCCAAGGTGAATCCCGGACGTTGGCGCTGGCGCAACTCGCGCTCTTTGCCGTGGTCGGTACCTATTACCTCCGCACTCAGATCCGCATGACGCACCCGATGCTGCCGGTGGACCTGTTCCGCATCCCGACGTTCTCGCTTTCTTTCGCCACCTCGATCTCCTGCTACGCGGCGCAGACCCTGGCATTCGTCTCGTTGCCCTTCCTGTTCCAGGAAGGCAGCGGCATGTCGCAGATCGAGACCGGGCTGCTCATCACCCCCTGGCCGCTCGCCGTGGTGTTCATGGCCCCCATCTCAGGCCGGCTGGCGGATCGTTTCTCCGCCGGCCTGCTCGGTGGCATCGGCCTTGCGGGCCTCACCGCCGGGCTGCTGCTGATCGCCATCCTTCCGTTTCATACCGCCGGTTGGAACCTCGCCTGGCGCATGGCCCTGTGCGGCGCCGGCTTCGGCCTGTTCCAGACCCCCAACAACCGCCTGCTGATCAGCAGCGCCCCGCGCGAGCGCAGCGGCGCTGGCAGCGGCATGTTGGCCTCGGCGCGCCTACTCGGCCAGACCACGGGCGCAGCCATGGTCTCGACGGTGTTCGGCATCACTGCGACCAACGGCGGCAGCGTGGGGCAGGGGGCCATATTGGCGCTCATCGTCGCCGCCGGCTTCTCCGCCGTTGCGGCGGTGGCCAGCAGCCTGCAACTGTTACGCGCCGCGTAACGCAGCGAAGTCGAACGTGGCGCCCTGGCGGTGGAAAACCGGGGGCGCGCCGATCGGGGCTGCGACACATACGTCCCGCCCGCCCGCATGAACATCGCCGGTCCACAGGTGCACCCAGGTCACATCAGCTGGCAGGTATACCGTCCACTCCGTGGCGCCCGCCTCATGCACCGGCGCCACGAGCAGGTCGGTGCCGAGCAGATACGCATCCTCGATATCGTACGTTCGTGCATCATCCGGGAAATGCAGGAATAGTGGCCGCTGCATCGGCAATCCGCGCGCCACCGCCTCATCCGCCAACGATTGGAACAACGGCAGCAGCTGCGAATGTATTCGCACCATGCGCGCGAGATGCGTCATCGCCTCGCGGGACTGGTGGAATTGCAGGTTGTTGGCCGGACGGTTGCCCTCATGCGTCCGCATCACCGGCGTGAACGCCGCCATCTCTGCCCAGCGTTGCAGCAACTCCAGCGTCCGCACATTGCCGAACAAGCTGGTGTAGCCACCGATATCGCTGTGATGGTACGGATTACCCAGCAGTCCCGATGACAGCGCCCCGGTGATCACTGTCCGCAGCCCGTCATGCCGCGAGAAATCCACGCTCTGATCGCCCGCCCATAACAGCCTGTTGTAGCGCTGCACGCCCGTGAACCCCGCGCGCATGAAGAACAGAACGTCGTCCGCTTGCGCGCACGCATCTGCGTTCACCTTGGCCCAGATTGTCGGCCACGCATTGTGCAGC
>JANXXW010000288.1 GCA_025350425.1 Rhodospirillales bacterium | reverse complement strand
GCAACAACTGGCTCTCGAACCGGGTGTTCGCGTCCTACGACGCCATCGTCGATCACTGCTGCGACGCGTGGAACCGCTTGGCCGACCAGCCCTGGCGCGTCATGTCCATCGGGCTACGCGATTGGGCAAGAGGTCAGATCATGTGAGTCCTGATATAACTACACCACCTTGACGGACGTGATCCATTGCCGCGCAACTTCGTTTTGTATGGGGAGTTAGGTAATCAGAGTTGGGCGCAATTGGCTACCCGACGATGAGACTTCAACATCGAGGCGTGTCCATGACTGACCAACCCGACCTCCCGCACGCATCCGGTCCGGCCGGGGGCTGGGGATCTATGAAAGGCATTTCGCGTATCTATGGCGAAACGTGGCCCTCGCCAGCGGTGGTCAAGAGCCTTGGCCGGCTGAATAAACCGAAAGGCGTCATGTGTGTATCCTGCGCCTGGCCGAAGCCTGCGAACTATTCAGCATTCGAGTTCTGCGAGAACGGCGCGAAGGCGACACTTTGGGAACTGACCAGCGCGCGCTGCGCGCCTGACTTTTGGAACGATGACGCGCACAGCGTCACGGCGCTGCGCCATTGGAAGGACTATGACCTCGAAAAGACAGGGAGGCTGACGCACCCGTTACGCTACAATGCTGGAACCGACCGTTACGAGGCAGTCGGTTGGGACGAGGCGTTCGCGGCGATCGGCGCGACGCTTCGGTCGCTGCCGAAGGAGAGTGCGGTTTTCTATGCTTCCGGCCATGCCGGGCTCGAAGCATCATACCTCTATGCGCTGCTCGCGCGTACCTACGGCAACAATAACCTGCCCCAAAGTTCGAACATGTGCCACGAGACGACCTCTGTCGGCCTTACCAAGGTCATCGGCTCGTCAGTGGGCACGATAGTGTGGGACGATCTCGCTGAGACCGATGCGTTCTTCTTCTTCGGTCAGAACCCCGGCAGCAACAGCCCGCGCTTCCTTCATCCGCTCAAGGCCCTGAAGGACCGCGGCGGCAAGATCGTCACCTTCAATCCAGTCATAGAGCAGGGGCTCGTGTCGTTCCTCGACCCGCAGAACCCGATCGCGATGCTGACCGGGAAGGAGACGAAGATTTCGGACCAATACCACCAGCTCAAGGCGGGCGGCGACATCGCCGCGATCCTCGGCCTTTGCAAGTGTGTCGTCGAGGCCGACGATGCAGCAAAGATGGCGGACAAGGCCGAGGTCATAGACCATGCCTTCGTCAAGCAGCACACGACCGGCTTCGACGACTTCATTCACTCGTGCCGCACGACAAGCTGGGCCGAGATCGAACAGGAATCTGGCTTGACCGAGGCGGCGTTGCGCGAGGCAGGCGACGTCTACATCACCGCCGAAAAGGTGATCGGCGTCTATGGCATGGGCCTGACACAGCACACGCACGGAGCGCTCAATATCGCAATGCTCGTGAACCTGCTGCTGCTGCGCGGCAACATCGGGAAACCAGGTGCCGGCTGTTGTCCCGTCCGCGGGCACAGCAACGTGCAGGGTCAGCGCACCGTAGGGATCGCCGAGAAGACCGAGCTTGTGCCGCTCGACAAGCTTAAGGACCTTTTCGGCTTCGATCCACCAACAGAGGACGGGACGAACATCGTCGAGGCGGTGCAAGGTTTGTTCGAAGGTAAGGTCAAGGCATTCGTGTCGCTAGGCGGCAACCTCGTGCGCGCGGTGCCTGACCAGAAGCGGATGGAAGTTGCCTGGGCAGCGCAGGACTTGACCGTGATGGTGTCGACTAAGCTCAACCGCAGCCACCTATTCCCGGCCAAGCAAGCCTATATTCTTCCCTGCCTTGGCCGGTTCGAAGCTGATGAGCAGGCGACCGGCAACCAGACTGTAACGACCGAGGACAGCTTTTCTATGATCAGCGCCTCGATCGGCGATCGTCCTCCGGTATCGGATGCCGTCAAGAGCGAGTTGGCGATCGTTGCTGGCATCGCCAAGGCGGCGGTGGCGGCGCGCCCAGGACTGAAGTGGGACGAATGGACCGCTGATTACGGGCTGGTCCGCGACTTGATCGAGCAGACCTATCCCGAGGATTTCCGAAATTACAATGCGCGCATGTACGAGGCCGGCGGCTTCTATCGCGGCAATGGTGCGCATGAGCAGATCTGGAAGACCCCCGAAGGCAAAGCGGTGTTCACCACCCCCGGCCAGCTCAACTCGGTTGGTTTCCAAGACGCGCCGGGCCGCTACCGCCTCATGACGCTGCGTTCGAACGACCAGTTCAACACGACGATCTACGGCTATTCGGACCGCCTACGCGGACTTGAAGGCTCCCGCGATATCCTGCTGATGTGTCCCGAAGATATCGATGAGGCCGGGCTGACCGAAGGCCAGACGGTCACATTAACGACCGATGTCGACGATGGGCAGGATCGGCGGCTCGGTGGGCTCACGCTCACTGCCTATAAGCTCCCGCGGGGCACGATTGCGGGCTACTATCCCGAATGCAACGTGTTGATACCGATAACTCATCACGATGAGTCGTCGAAAACACCGGCGTCGAAATCAATACCGGTACGGGTGGGGGCTGGTTAAGCGTCGCCGTCGCAATGGCATTGGTGCACTTGGCCGGTCCAGGCGGTAGTAGGACGCTCGTCCCTCTTTGGTTCGAGCACCCCGATGCCGCACAAGCACAACGCCGACCGCCGTCACCTCATCCCGAAGATGTCGTTCAATGTGCAGAACTGGCCG
>JANXXW010000256.1 GCA_025350425.1 Rhodospirillales bacterium | reverse complement strand
CAGAAGGCTAGGCCAGCGTCCCGCGTTGCTTGGGAACCCTCGAGCAGTCCCTTCGCCTCAACCCTGGGAAACAGGACGGCGTACACCAACGCCGGCAAAATAAAGGCCAGCACGATGTGGATCCGGCTCGTTCTGCGGCAGATGCGTCAGGAGGTCGAGTGGCTCCTGGTTCAGCATCTTGTTGAAGCGTGCGCTCGGTGACGGCGTATGCAGCATCAGATCATGCTGCTTGGAGTGAAAAAAGTGCATCGCCGCACCGAACCTGAACAGACCTGTGCGAAGGCTGACCTTCATGCCTCAGGCCGCCATCTTACGGCAGCTTCCTGCGCATCGCCGACATCGGGCGACGCAATCATCCATGCCATCGACCTGTTCGCAGCTTCTGGCACATTCTTCGCAGAGACCTGTATCTCAGGAAAAAGGTGTTGCGCTTAACACCTACGACGCGGAGAAAACAAAGGACAGAATTCATCTTATTCCGTATTCTGTTATAACCTTGGGACATACTGCCGGTTCCCTGGCCGTCCGGCGAAAGATACTAGGCTGGCACTGCCGTCTCGCCTTTAGATTGTTACGGGAAGGACGAGAACCTATTCGTGAGAGGCTCCGCGGAGCAGCAGTGCGGGCCGTGTTGTACGGATCAGTAGCGTGGACGTATCGAGCGCAATCCGTCACCAGTCACCTGCTTGAACCTGCCAATAGTGGCTACAACGCGGACTCGTGTCGTGCATCCCGGCTCTATCTGTCAATCCGCTCGCCCATGCTCGGCGATAAACTGAAGATGGTGCTTCTGCTACGTGGGTGCGGTCTCCGCAGCGTTGCTCGGTGTGGCCGTGGAGTGCGGCGGCATGACGACCGCCGCAGTGAGTAAGGCCACTGATGCTGCCGCCTGATCGAGCAAGGGGCCAACGTGGCGCCCATCGTCGACGTCCCTCGTGATCAGCGCCGCCGCGTCGATCTAGCCGGTGTCGATCCTCCATGTCTCAATGATCTACCGGGCTACTGTCATACGGAACGGGGGCATTCTTGGGGGCAGTGTCATAAGCAAAAATACTGGCGAAGCGACAAATTTCTCGGCTATTTCGAACCGGACGAATACAGCTGATAGCCGCAAAACTTTGGTTGTGCTTCAAGCTAAATACATCAAGCTCTAGTGATTAAGGAACCTACTACCCGTTACGCGCTTTTTTACATCGAAGGAGAATACGTCC
Organism: Rhodospirillales bacterium; assembly: GCA_025350425.1. GTDB lineage: Bacteria > Pseudomonadota > Alphaproteobacteria > Acetobacterales > Acetobacteraceae > JANXTF01. Next base: position 5,109 of record JANXXW010000256.1, on the reverse strand, counting down.
ATGAAAGCTGTAATCTACAACGGTCCGCGTGACGTGAGCATCGGCAACATTCCTGACGCTCGAATTGAAAAGCCGGCGGATGCCGTGGTCCGGATGACCACCACCAACATTTGCGGCTCTGACCTGCACATGTATGAAGGCCGCACGAACTTTGAAAAGGGACGAGCTTTCGGACACGAAAACCTCGGTCAGGTGATCGAAATTGGTGCCGGGGTGGATCGGGTGAAGAAGGGCGACTGGGTCTGCCTGCCTTTCAACATTGGTTGCGGCTTCTGCGATAATTGTGAACGTGGACTGACCGGGTTTTGTCTTACGTGCAATCCAGGCACGGCAGGAGCGGCCTACGGCTTCGCAGGAATGGGACCATTCCAGGGAGGTCAGGCGGAACTCCTGCGCGTGCCTTATGCAGATTTCAATTGCCTTATCCTGCCGGAAGATGCCGCGGAAAAGCAGGACGACTACGTCATGCTGTCTGACATCTTCCCAACGGGTTGGCACGCGACGGAACTCGCCGGATTGCTTCCTGGGGAGACAGTAGCGATCTATGGCGCCGGGCCGGTTGGCCTGATGGCGGCGCACTCCGCCGTGATCAAGGGTGCCACCCGAGTGTTCGTGGTCGATGCGCACGATGACAGGCTGGCGCTTGCAAAGTCACTTGGGGCTATTCCAGTCGATATGCGGCGCTGTGACCCGGTCGAGGAAATCCTCGGCCAGACAAACGGGCTTGGCACGGATCGCGGCTGCGAGTGCGTAGGCTATCAGTGCTGTGACCGTCACGGGCGCGAAGCCAACAACTTCACGATGAACAGCTTGGTCGCGTCGACGAAGGCAACGGGTGGCATCGGCGTGGTCGGAGTGTTCCTGTCCGAAGATCCGAGCGCTTCCGACGCGTTGGCCAAGCAAGGCAAGATGGCTTTCGACTTTGGCGCCCTCTGGCTCAAGGGGCAGCGCATCGCCACCGGGCAGACCAACGTGAAGGCGTATAACCGACGTTTGCGCGACCTGATCCATGTCGGTAAGGCGAATCCGTCTTGCATTATCTCGCATCGGCTTGGGCTGAACGAGGCGCCTGATGCTTATAAGCATTTCGATGCGCGCGATGAAGGGTGGACCAAGGTAGTTTTAAAGCCGGCAGCTTGACCCATCGCCGTGCCGCAATAGCGGCACGGCGACTTTCGGACGCATTCCTTGGCGTCGTGATTGCCTAGCATTCGGCAAGTTTGCCCGTCGGCATAGCCGATTTAAATGCGTCACTTTCAGTATGGCACCGCCGCGCTGGTTCCGGGTACTAGCCTGTAAACCCGGGCAGCGGTCTCGTAAAACAGCGCTGCTTTTTCCGTAGCCGTCGAGCCCTGCGTCACAAGCTTGAAGGCGTTCCATATCACGACGTAGCTGCACATCGCCTTGTCTACTGGAAAGTTACTTTCGAACATACATCGCTCAACACCGAACGCCTCGATGCAAAGCTCGAAATAGGGCCGCCAAGCTGCCGCCAGCGTCGTTGAACTAGGGGGAGAGAGTTTCGTGTGAAAGGTGGCACCCGTGGTGATCATCGCCAGGCCACCAAGTTTGATCTGCACGTTCGGGCAGGTTGCCAACGTTCGCATTCCGGCTGCCCATTCCACGAAGACTTTCTCATTTCGACCGGCATAAGGGCCAAGTCCGAGCGTGCCACCAGCATGGTTCATCACGAAACAGACTTGCGGATGCTCTCGTGCCAGCGTGGTGAGCTCGCCCAGCTGTGGGTGATAAAGCCAAGCGTCGAAGCTGAGGCCAAGCCTGGGGAAATGGCGCAGCGCCTTGCCGAACCGGGGGTCGGCCATGGTCCCTGCTTGCGGAGGGGGAACGATACTGGCAACGAAGCCCTCGTCCCGCGCGGTCACATCGCGGATGCCGCGGAAGCGTCCGGCCCCTGCTGCGAGATGCGCCTCCAGCACCGGGGCAACGGCGTCGCCAAGCTGCATGTCCACGTGGCCGACGATCCCCGCGCACACATTGGTGGCGCAGCCACGGCGAGTGGCTTCGGCGGCCAGCCCAGCGACGAACGCTGTTTCGCCCACTGGCCTTAGCGACGGCGGCCCCTCCTTCCGGTAGGCGTATCCGCATTGCATGAACACGGTGGCCTCGATGCGATGCCCAGTTTCGAGGTCGGCAAGCAGCTCGTCCAGCAAGTAACGGCCGCCACGGTCCCACAGGTGATGGTGTGGGTCGATGATCCGCAACCCAGGCTCCAGCACCGGCTCGTGGTGCTTTGCCAGCCAGTCAGCGTTCGGCATGGGATGGACGTAGCGGGGGCGGGGATCGTCTGACATGGCCATGACCGCTCTTGCAGAACTCGTACTCTAGCTGGTGGAGTTCAACTTGCAAACTTAATTGACAAGTTACACGGCAGGCGGTAGCTCATCGCCGTCAAATACAAGTCGGGCCAAAAAGGCACCGAGCAAGGGAGGATGGATGGCTGATATGCAGCGTGTGCCCTGCCGTGTCATTGTGACGCGGTCGCTGCCGGACCCGCTGCCTGCACGGCTGCGGGCCGAAGGGACTGCCTGGATCAACCTCGAGCCACGCACGCTGTCGGGTGATGAGATCCTGTCCGCCGCCGAGCAGATCTCCGCGGACGTGTTGTTGGTCATGGCGATGGACCGGATCGACGGAGCGTTGATCGCACGCCTGCCTAAATCGGTCTGTATCATTGCAACGCTGTCGGTCGGTCATGACCACATCGACCTCGACGCGGCGCGGGCGCGGGGCATTGCCGTGCTGAGCACCCCCGATATATTGAGCGATGCAGTGGCCGACATGGGCATGCTTCTGGCTCTGGGCGCCGCACGACGCGCCCGCGAGGGAATGCAACTGCTTTACGGCTGCAGCTGGACCGGATGGTCACCCACGCAACTGCTCGGCAAGGAAGTAAGCTTTGCCCGCATGGGTATCTTCGGTATGGGCCGTATCGGCCGCGCGCTCGCACGCCGAGCGCAGCACGGCTTCGGAATGGAAATACACTACCACAACCGTAGTCCGCTCAGTCCGCAGCTAGAGGACGGTGCGACTTTCCACGCGACGCTCGACGGGCTGCTGGACGTGAGCGACTTCTTTGTGGTGGCCGCTCCATCCACGCCGGCGACCAAGGCCCGGTTAGACGCGGCGGCGTTCGCACGGTTGCCGACCGGCGCCGTGGTGGTGAACGTCTCCCGGGGCGACCTCATCGACGACGCGGCGCTGATCGCTGCACTGCGCTCCGGCCACGTCGCCGCTGCGGGACTCGACGTCTTCAACAATGAGCCGGCGATCGATCCTGACTATCTGACACTGCCCAACGTGTTCCTACAACCGCACCAAGGCAGTTCCACAACGCGCACGCGGGTGCGGATGGGCGAGTTGCTGCTGGACAGCATCCACGCCGTGCGCGCCGCCGAGGCGGTTTCCAACCGGCTGGTCTGACGCGCCGATATCCCCACGCAGAGAGTTAAGGACGTATCATGTTCGAGGACTACGCCCCTGAGAAAATCTTCTCCCTCGCCGGCCGGACCGTATTCATAACCGGGGGCGCCGGTGGCATCGCCGCCGGATTGTGCCGCGGCTTCGCCGCCGCTGGCGCGCGGCTGGTCTTGGTGGATCGCGACGAGGCCGTGATCGCGCGTGCCGAGGAATTTCGAAGCGCCGGGGCCGATGCGACCGCCCAGGTGTTCGACATCACCGACGCTGCCGCCGTGGCCGTCGCGATCTCCCGCGTCAAGGCCGAGACTGGGCGGTTAGACGTGGTGGTCAACAACGCCGCGATCATCGTGCGCAAGCACTTTCTCGATCTCGGACTGGAGGAATGGCAGCGCGTGATGGATGTCAACGTCACCGCAAGCTTCACCGTGGCGCAGCAAGCCGCCAAGATCATGGTCGCCCAGGGCAGCGGGCGCATCATCAATCTTAGCTCCATCATGAACTACGTCTCGCGACCGCTGCTGACGCCGTATGTGACATCCAAGGGTGCCATCGCCGCCTTCACCCGCGCGGTCGCGGCCGACCTTGGCGGTACCGGCGTGACCATCAACGCGCTTGCGCCCGGTTACACCGCAACCGAGTTCAGCCAGGCCAGCCAGAAAGACTTTCACGACTTCGTCCGGGACTGGACGCCGGCCCGCCGTTGGGGAAAGCCGGAGGATCTGTGTGGCGCCGCGCTGCTACTCGCATCCGATGCCGGCGCCTACATCAACGGGCAGATTCTTTACGTAGATGGCGGATTTCTTGCCGTCACACGATGAGCTAGTTGTAATATGATTTGACAAGTTTTCCAACGCTCCGTTAACCCTGGTGTCGGGATGAAAACGACGATGCAACGGGAAATCGAAGTCGGTGACTTCATAACAGACGCAGCGCCGGTCGCTGCATCGATCGATCTTGCCGTGTCCCCCGTTCATGCGGTCGCGGATATGGCGCCGGTTGCGATTCCTCCACCAATGCGCCTTGGTCATCTGTCGTGGCTTCGGGCTCTCGTCGTACTGCGTTCCTTCACCGTGTTCGTCGCTGTTTGGTGGGCGTTTGCCGCGTGGACGCAAAGCCCCTTGCAGTTGCCGACACCATTGGCCGTATTCAATGCACTGCGCGTTTTAGCGCGAAATGGTGAGCTGAGCGAAAACGTACAGATCAGCTTCGTCCGACTCGTGATCAGCCTTGGCGTAGCAGTCGTTCTCGCCGTTCCGCTCGGCTTCCTGATGGGCCTCAGCGAACGAGCGCGAGCTTATATCGATCCTATGGTGGAGTTGATGCGGCCGATCTCCGGCATCGCGTGGATTCCACTTGGCCTGTTTATCTTTGGCGTTGGTGACATTCTGCCGGTCTTCATCATGACGTATGTCGCGTTCTTTCCGTTGCTGCTGAATACGATCGCCGGCGTACGTGGTACGGACCAGAAACTGATTGCTGCTGCGCGGACTATGGGCGTACCACGGGCGCGGATCATTCGGCACGTGATCATGCCGGGCGCGTTGCCCACGATCATGGTTGGTGTCCGCATGGCATTCGCCGGCGCGTGGGCAGCGATTATCGCAGCCGAACTGATCGGCTCGCCGAGCGGCCTGGGCTTTGCGATCGAGTGGTATCACGAGCTGCTGATGA
>JANXXW010000254.1 GCA_025350425.1 Rhodospirillales bacterium | reverse complement strand
GATCTCGGCCAGCTTGGCCTCGTTCAGATCGGTCGCGAACACCTCGGCCCCTTCGGCTGCGAAGGCGAGCGCCGTCGCGCGTCCGATGCCTTGGGCGGCGGCGGTGACAAAGGCACGTTTTCCCTGAAGGCGCATCAGTGGTTGTTCCTGCTTTCGCCGTAGCGCGTGATGACATCGAGAAATAGCGTCGCCGGCTCCAGGCAGGCGCCGGTACCGAGTTGGCCGACCATGCTCCGGTAGATCTCCTCCCAGGGCGTCTTGCTCGCGATGATGTTGGGCTTCCAGGCGGCGCGCCGCTTCGCCAACTCCTCGTCGGAGATCAATACGTCCACCTTGTACGTGTTGAGGTCGATCCTGATGCGGTCATTGGTCTCCAGCAGGCCCAATCCGCCGCCAACCGCCGCCTCGGGCGATACGTTCAGGATGGACGGCGAGCCGGAGGTGCCGGATTGCCGGCCGTCGCCCATCGTCGGCAGCATGCTGATGCCCCGAAGCAGCAGGCTGGCCGGCGGCTGCATGTTCACCACCTCGGCGCTGCCGGGGTAGCCGACCGGGCCGCAGTTGCGGATGATGAGCACGGATTGCTCCTCGATCTGCAACGACGGGTCCTCGATGCGGGCGTGGTAATCTTCCGGTCCCTCGAACACGATGGCGCGGCCCTCGAACACGTTGGGGCGCTCGGGGTTGGACAGGAAGCGCTGCCGGAACTCCTCATCGATCACGCTGGTCTTCATCACCGCGCTGTCGAACAGGTTGCCGCTCATGACGACATAGCCGGCATTGGCCTTGAGCGGGTGGGCATATGCGCGGATCACCTCGCGGTCGCCTTCGGGCACGCCCGCCAGGTTCTCGGCGATGGTCTTGCCGGTCACGGTCATGGCGTCGCTGTGCAGCTTGCCGGCCTCCAGCAACTCCCGCATCACCGCCGGCACGCCGCCCGCGCGGTGGAATTTCTCGCCCAGGAACCGCCCGGCCGGCTGGCAATCCACCAGCAACGGGATTTGCGGACCGTGCTTGTGCCAGTCCTCCAACGAGTGATCGACGCCCATGTGCCGCGCGATAGCGACCATATGGACCGGGCAGTTCGAGGAGGCGCCCAGGGCGGCGGCGGCCACCACGGCGTTGTCGAACGCGTTCTTGGTCATGATGTCGGAGGGACGCAGGTTCTCATGGACCATGTCCACAATCCGCTTGCCCGTCATGTAGGCCATCTGCCCGCGCTCCCGGTATGGCCCGGGGATCATGGCGCAGCCGGGCAGCGACATGCCCAGCACCTCGGCCAACGAGTTCATCGAACTCGCCGTGCCCATGGTGTTGCAATGCCCGACCGAGGGAGCCGAGGAGCACACCATGTCCATGAACTCGTCGTAGGTGATCTTGCCCTCGGCATACAGCTTGCGGCCTTCCCACACGATCGTGCCGGACCCTGCCAGCTTGCCGCGCCACCAGCCATCGAGCATCGGTCCGCCGGACATCACGATGGTGGGGATGTTCACGGTTGCCGCACCCATCAGGCAGGCAGGCGTAGTTTTGTCACAGCCGGTGGTTAGCACCACGCCATCGAGGGGGTAGCCGTGCAGCACCTCGACCAGGCTGAGATAGGCGAGGTTGCGGTCCAGCGCCGCCGTGGGGCGCTTGCCGGTTTCCTGGATCGGGTGGATCGGGAACTCCATCGGCACGCCGCCAGCGGCACGGATACCGTCGCGGATGCGGCTGGCGAGGTCCATGAGATGACGATTGCAGGGTGACAGGTCCGAGCCGGTCTGGGCGATGCCGATGATCGGCATACCGCCCTGGATCTCTTCCCGTGTGAGGCCGTAATTCAGGTAGCGCTCGACATACAGCGCGGTCATCGCGGGGTCGTCGGGGTTGTTGAACCAGCGCCGGCTGCGCAGATGCGCGCCCGGAACGTGGGTTGTGCCGTTGCTGCCGATATTTGCCATGTTCGTTTCGTCCGTTTCCGTAAGCCAAGTGTGCGCGGGCATGGCGGAGTGTCAACCGGTGGCCTCGATCGGACGGGGCTTGGCCTGAGCTTGAGGGCCATAGCCCGACAGCCCGGCGGTTCAATCTGGCAAGGGCGGCCCGGCCCCATACCGGAGTTTGCCACCCGATCGGGCACGCGGCGCAAGGGCGCCCCGGGGCCACTTGGCCGAGGGCCGGTAGTGCCGTCGCCGCGCCTCCGGGCACGCTTGCGCGGGAACGGCGATGGCCAGGCTACGATGTGGCGCGCGGACCCTGGGGGGCAGCCGCAAGCTCTCGGGCATCTCCCGAAGCCGCAGGCAGGTCGCCCACAGAATGGCCCGCAGGATGCGCCTGACCTGGGGCGCCGCCTCGATCAGGGCGGCCATCTCGGGGTCCGCCAGCACCAAATTATAGAGCCGGCCGCCGCCGCCGCATGTCCACGGCGCCAATTTGCCCAGCCACATGTAGCCGGTCGGCAGCGCGCGGGGCCGGCGCTGTGAAGTCAGGCGCCACCCGCTTAGATGGGGGGCAACCGGCCCGCCCACCATCCGGCGCGGGCTAATCCGAGGCGTGCCGGCCTGGGCGCGGGCGGCGATGGCGGCGAAGCGCGCCCCCAGGCGGCACAAATGGGCGCGAACCACATCAAGCAGCGGGAAGGCGGGGTACTCGCGTCCGAGGCCCCTCGGTGCCGCGAAGCACAAATCCATGATGATCCGGGCGAAGCGCGCCGGGAGGGTGGGAAGGAGGAAGAGCTTCGACATGTTGCAGGAAATTAAACTTAGCCATACGATGTGGCAAGAATATATTCTTTATTCCAGGTTCTTCATGCTGGAACCGACCCGATTGGTCGATTGGCATGGCTGTCCTGCGGCACGCCCCGGTTCAACGACATGTGCGAATGCGCCACGCGCCATCCGTCCGGCGTCATGGTGAACACCAGCGTGGCGCGGCCGGGCCGGTCGAAGCGGGTGCCGTCGGGGTGAAAGCCGGTGCTGGTCCAGGGCGCCACCACCACCGCCATGGTCGCATCGGGAGCGGCCAGCACGCGCGTCTGGCCAAGGTCGAAGCGGAAATCGGCGGTCCGCGGCCAGACGTTGGACCATTGCGTCGCGATCGTCGTGTCCAGGCCCTCGACCACGTCACGATGGGTGCCGAACGTGACGACGTCGGGGTGCCACAGCGGGCGCGCGGAGTTGAAATCGACAGCGCGGACGTAGCCTGAGAACACCTCCAGCCATTCGGTGAAGAAGGCGCGCGTGGCGATGTCGGCAAACGGCAGGGGCGTCATGGCCAATCCTTTATCCGCACGTCACGGTAGCGTCACACCGGGCGAAGGCAATAGGCATGGACATACGGCGCGTGATCCTCGTGACCGGAGCGGCCAGCGGAATTGGCGCCGCGACCTGTCGCCGGCTGGCCGGGCCGGGCATCGCGGTCATCGTCAGCGCCCGCAGCAACGCCGAGGGCGCCGCGCGTGTTGCCGCCGAAATCGAGGCGCGCGAGGGAGTTGCCATGATTCACCTGGGCGACCTCGTGGACCCCGTGATCCCCAGTGCCCTGGTTGACGCGG
>JANXXW010000231.1 GCA_025350425.1 Rhodospirillales bacterium | reverse complement strand
GTCGGTCTCGATTTCGGCGATCACGTCGCCCGCGCGCACGTCGTCGCCGACTTTCTTGAGCCAGCGAGCGAGCTTGCCCTCCGTCATGGTCGGCGACAGTGCCGGCATCAGTATCTGGGTGGACATGACGCTCAGGCCTCCAACAGGATATCGGTCCACAACTCGGAGGCTTCCGGCTCCGGGCTGCTTTGCGCGAAATCTGCCGCTTCCTGCACGCGGCGCTTGATGTCGTCGTCGATCTTCTTGATTTGGACTTCGCCGATGCCAGCCTCCTCCAGGAGATGACGCGCGGCCTCGATGCAATCTCGCTCGCTTCGCATCTTCTGGATTTCCTCACGCGTGCGGTATTTGCCCGGGTCCGACATCGAGTGACCACGGTAGCGGTAGGTCTTTACCTCAAGCAGGTATGGCCCCTTGCCTGCCCGGCAATGCGCCACGGCCAGTTCAGCCGCTTCCTTCACCGCCATCACGTCCATTCCGTCAACCTGCACGCCCGGGATGCCCCATGGCGCCGCGTTCTTGGACAGGTCACGTGAGGCTGACGCCCGCTCGACGCTGGTGCCCATGCCATACTTGTTGTTCTCGATGACATAGACGCACGGCAGCTTCATCAGTGCTGAAAGATTGAAGCTCTCGAACACTTGGCCCTGGTTGGACGCGCCCTCGCCGAAATAGGTGAGGGATACGCGATCGTTACGGCGATACCAGTTGCTAAATGCGAGGCCGGTACCGAGGCTAACCTGGGCGCCAACGATGCCGTGCCCGCCGAAGAAGTTCTTCTCCTTGCTGAACATGTGCATGGACCCGCCCTTTCCGTGCGAGTAGCCAGTCGCACGCCCGGTCAGTTCGGCCATGACGCCCCTGGGCTCCATGCCGGTGGCCAGCATGTGGCCGTGGTCGCGATAAGAGGTGATCACTTGGTCACCCTGCGACAACGCCATTTGCATGCCGACGACAACTGCTTCCTGGCCGATGTAGAGATGGCAGAAGCCGCCGATGAAGCCCATGCCGTAAAGCTGGCCCGCCTTCTCCTCGAAGCGCCGGATCAGCAGCATGTCGCCATAGGCTTTGAGCAGCAGGTCGGTATCGACCGGCTTGCTCTTGCCGCGCTTCTTGGTGTCCGCAATGGCCATATTCGTTCCGCCTCCGCTTCGCGGAACAGCACGCCCGCAGTGCACACGTAGCGGCGGAGGGGTAGGACGGCAAGTTAGCTGGGCAAAAAAGCTCTTGTGTGCAATGCAGTAGAACTGATTAACCGGATTGCGGTTAATCTATTGATCGGTCGTTTGCGGCAGCGGCTTTCGAGCAATAATCGTGCTCATTTCGAACACGGAAGAGCAATACGGTTTCACCATGCCACGCCGATAAGCAGCTTTAGAACAACTTCTGGCCAGCCTGATATGGGATGACGATGTCGTTAGGCTCCGACAGGTTCAACATCGCCCGCCCGCGCTCGTCGAGGGCGTCGGGATCGAGGTGGGCGGGGCGGAGCGAGGCGACTCGGACTTCCCACAGCGTGCGATCCGCAACAGCTGAAGCCAGATCGTTATTGGCAGCGACCAGTGCGGCATGATGACGTTTGTATCCGTTTAGGCCACGGTCGCCCTGGGTCGCGCTCCAGCCGAAATATCCAGTGAGAGACAGGAACAGCAAGGGCGCCACGATCGCGCGTCCACGCCTTTTTAACTCTCGCCCAACCGACATCATCCACGCCTCTTGTTAATGGATGCCAGTTGCTTACGCGACGAAATTGCGTTCCGCCATCAAGAACTAACACGCACGCGATTTTACCGCCATGTGCGGCTTCAGTGCCGCAGGATGGTGCGTCCAGCGTAGCGGGCGGCCGGGCCAAGATTCTGTTCGATACGGATCAACTGGTTGTATTTGGCCGTCCGGTCGCTGCGCGCGAGGCTGCCGGTTTTTATCTGGCCGCAGTTGGTGGCCACCGCGAGATCAGCGATGGTGGAGTCCTCGGTTTCGCCGGACCGGTGGCTCATCACAACCGCGAATCCCGCGTGGTGGGCCATCTCGCAGGCGGCCAGCGTCTCCGTGAGCGTACCGATCTGGTTCACCTTTACCAGAATGGCGTTGCCGATCCCCTCAGAGATGCCGCGGCGCAAGCGCTCGGTGTTGGTAACGAACAGGTCGTCGCCGACGAGGCGAATCTTCGCGCCAAGAGCGTCGGTGAGCAGCTTCCAGCCCTCCCAGTCATCCTCGGCGCAACCGTCCTCAATGGAGACAATGGGGTAGCGGGCACAGAGGTCTTCGAGGTAGCGGACCATGCTGGCCGCATCGAGCTTCTTGCCCTCGCCCGCCATGTCGTAGACGCCGTCCTTGAAGAATTCGGTGGAGGCGCAGTCGAGCGCGAACACCACGTCCTCGCCGGGGCGGTAGCCCGCGGTTTCGCAGGCGCGGCTTATGAAGCCGAGCACCTCGTCGGCCGAACCGATGTTCGGCGCAAACCCGCCTTCGTCACCGACATTGGTGCCGTGCCCCGCCGCGTGCAGCGACTTTTTCAAAACCGCGTAGATCTCGGAGCCCATACGGACGCCGTCGGCCACCGTGCCGGCGCCGACCGGCATGATCATAAATTCCTGGATGTCGATGGGATTATCCGCATGCTGGCCGCCATTGACGATATTCATCATTGGCACCGGCAGCGTGCGGGCGAACACCCCGCCGACGTAGCGATACAGTGGCAAGCCGTGATCCTCGGCGGCGGCCTTGGCGACAGCCAGGCTGACGGCCAGGATGGCGTTGGCGCCCAGGCGTGACTTGTTGGGTGTGCCGTCGAGGTCGATCATGGCCTCGTCGATGCGAATCTGCTCAGTCGGATCCTCGCCGCCGATGGCTTCGAGGATCTCCCCCTGGATATGATCGACGGCCCGCAGCACGCCCTTGCCGCCATAGCGGGACATATCTCCGTCGCGCAACTCGACCGCTTCGTGTGCCCCGGTGGAGGCACCCGACGGCACGGCGGCACGACCCATGGCGCCGCTGTCGAGCCATACGTCGACCTCCACAGTCGGATTGCCACGGCTGTCGAGGATTTCGCGGGCGACGATATCGGCGATGGCGCTCATAGAACGGGCTCCTTGACGGCTGAGAAAGCTGGTCCGCCGCGTATCATCTCGGCGACGGCTTCGCTACCCCGGGTGACGGACAAGGCGACCGCCTCGGCGGCCTTAATGCCGTCCACCCCGGCCGAAAGGATACCGCCGGCGAAACCAGCCCCCTCGCCCGCCGGGAAGAGGCCGCGCGTGTTGAGGCTGTTTCCGTCCGCAAGCCGGCCGATCCGGATGGGTGAGGAGGTGCGTGTCTCGACCCCGGTCAACACCGCATCATCCATAGCGAAGCCTGCGATCTGCCTGTCAAAAGCGGGGATGGCTTCGCGAATTGCCGATATCGCGTAATCCGGCAGACAGGCCGACAGGTCGGTGGGGGTGACACTGGGCTTATACGACGGGATGACAGCGCCGAGGACCGTGGACGGGCGGCCTGCGAGGAAGTCACCCACCCGCTGCACTGGGGCCGCGTAGGTGCTGCCGCCGGCCGCGAAAGCCCGCTCCTCCCAATGGCGTTGGAAGGCGATGCCGGCCAGCGGCGAGCCGGGGTAGTCGGCGGGCGTGATACCGACGACGATGCCGGCATTGGCATTGCGCTCGGCCCGTGAATACTGGCTCATGCCGTTGGTCACGACCCGACCGGGTTCGGAGGCGGCAGCCACCACCGTGCCGCCAGGGCACATGCAGAAGCTGTAGACCGACCGACCGTTTTTGGCGTGATGCACCAGTTTGTAGTCGGCCGCACCCAATAGCTTGTGTCCGGCGGCGTCTCCCCATCGGCAGCGGTCGATGAGGGATTGCGGATGCTCGATGCGGAACCCGACGCTGAAGGGTTTTGCCTCTACCGCGACACCAGCCTCATGCAACATCTCAAACGTGTCGCGCGCGCTGTGGCCGACCGCCAGAACGACGTGATCGGTGTCGATGCGTTCGCCACCTTCCAGCCGCACGCCACGCACAGCCCGCGCGCCGTCAATCCCAATCGCGATATCGAGCCCGGTGACCTTGGTCTGGAAGCGGTATTCGCCGCCGAGCGCCTCAATGCTGGCGCGTATGCTCTCCACGATGGAGACGAGGCGGAACGTGCCGATATGTGGCTTGGCGACGGTCAGGATTTCCTCGGGCGCCCCGGCGCGGACGAACTCATTCAACACCTTGCGGCCGCGATGGGCGGAGTCCTTGATCTGGCTGTAGAGCTTGCCGTCCGAGAAGGTACCGGCCCCGCCTTCGCCGAACTGCACGTTGCTTTCGGTATCCAGCACCCCGCGCCGCCACAGCGCCCACGTGTCCTTGGTGCGTTCGCGCACCACCTTGCCGCGATCGAGGATTATCGGGCGAAATCCCATCTGCGCCAGGACCAAGGCGGCGAACAACCCACAAGGTCCTGCGCCGATCACCACCGGGCGACGGACCAGATGCTCGGGCGCGCGGGCGACAAAGCGATAGGCCGTGTCCGGCGCGCGGACCACGTTGCCCGCGAGCAAGGCGGCCTCGTCCGCCACTTCCACGTCGACGGTGTAGGTGAGCGCAATGGCGGATTTCTTCCGGGCGTCGATCGCACGGCGCACAACATGCGCATCCACCACCTGCGCCGGGGCCAAAGCGAGGCGTCGGGCGACGGCTTCAAGGAGGTCTGCCTCAGTGTGATCGAGCGGCAGGCGGAGTTCGGTGAGTTGCAACATGGGCGTCTATTCGCAGTCAGATGAACTTGCCACGCAGGAAGCCCAGCGCGGGCAAAGGTTTCCAGGAACGCGGCAGGTCGGCACGGCGAATCGGGGCAACGCTGTAATGCGGCAGCGGCTCGCGCGTGGTCGAGAGAAAGCCGGCATAGGCACGCACCTGCTGCTCGCGCCATGTCCGGTCGGCCAGGGCGGCTATGCGGTTGGGGTAGATCTCGGCCACGCGGTTGACACGGCCGAACGAGGCCATCACGGCCCATAACGTGTCTTCCCCGGACCGTGACAGGGGAACAACCTGGCTCATGCGGCACTCCCGCCGGGACACTTGGTCATCGATCGATGTTTTATCATTCGGCCACCTCTCCGCAACCGCCGCGATTTTGTCACGTTTCCGGCGCACTATTCCAAGCACATTGTGCCGGGATCGGCGACAAGGAGGTTGCGAGATGGGTGTCGCCGTGAAATTTTCTATGTGCGCAGCCGCACTGATGACCCTGGTGGCATGCGTTCCTGCCTATGACCAAAGTTACTCGGGCGGCACCTATTACAGCCAGCCTTTCACCCCCGAACCTACATACTATCCGCAGCCCTACTACGCCCAGCCGAGCTACGCGCCGCCCATTTTCGTGGGGCCCGAGGGCCAGGGCTACCGCCGCGGTGGCTACGAGTGGGATCGGCGGGGTGAACGTAGCAATTTCCAGTCGGATCAAAGAGGCCGCCCACAAGCCCCGCAACAGCCGTTTCAGCAACGCCAAGCGCCGTCCCAGCAACCGCGGCAAGCCTTTCAGCCGGCTCCCCCGCCACCGCAAGCCGCGTTCCGCCAGCGAGGCGGCGGGCCGCAGCCAGGGCCGGAGGCGCCCCCCGACCGTCAGTAACCCGCGTCGGACTTCGCCAGCGCATCAAACTTCTTGAGGCGCGCGACCAGGTCGGGCATCTCGCGTAACGGGATCATGTTTGGGCCGTCGCTTGGCGCGTGATCTGGGTCGGCATGGGTTTCGATAAACACTGCTGCCACTCCCACCGCGAGCGCCGCACGGGCCAGTACAGGTGCAAACTCGCGCTGCCCACCCGACGAGCCGCCCTGCCCGCCCGGTTGCTGCACGGAGTGGGTGGCGTCGAACACAACGGGGTAGCCGGTGCGGGCCATGATCGGCAGCGAGCGCATGTCTGAAACCAGGGTGTTGTAGCCGAAGCTGACCCCGCGTTCGGTTAGCAGGATGCGTCGATTGCCCGTCGCGGAAATTTTGGCGACGACATGAGCCATGTCCCAGGGGGCCAGGAACTGACCCTTCTTGACGTTGATGGCACATCCGGTCTCGCCAGCGGCAATCAGCAAATCCGTCTGCCGGCATAAAAACGCGGGGATCTGGAGCACATCGACCGCTTCGGCGGCCGGCGCGCATTGTTCGGGACCATGAACGTCGGTCAGCACCGGGAGGCCCGTGACGGCGCGGACTTCGGCGAGGATGGCAAGGCCGGCGGCCATGCCGATACCGCGCTGGGCGCCGGCGCTGGTGCGGTTGGCCTTGTCGAAACTACTTTTATAGATGATCGGCACACCGGTCGCGCTTGACAGTTCTCGGAGTGCCGACGCCATTTCGAGAGCGTGGGCACGGCTCTCGATCTGGCACGGGCCGGCGATCAGCACGAACGGCAAGTGATTGCCGATTTCGATATGACCGATGCGGACCGAGATCTGCTCAGACAAGGCGGGACTGCTTCACAGCGGCGGTGATGAACTCGCGAAACAAGGGATGCGGGTCGAGCGGCTTGGATTTCAGCTCGGGATGGAACTGCACGCCGATGAACCAGGGGTGATTCGGGAACTCGACAATCTCTGGCAGAATGCCGTCAGGCGACATGCCGGAGAAACGCATACCGGCTTCCTCCAGGCGGTCGCGGTAATGCACATTGACCTCGTAACGGTGGCGATGGCGCTCGAAGATCCGTTCCTTGCCGTAAATGGCGCGCACCAGCGAGTTCTCGGCCAATTCCGCGGGATAGGCGCCGAGGCGCATTGTGCCGCCGAGCTCACCGCCTTCCTCCCGCCGCTCCATCTCGTTGCCCCGTGCCCATTCCGTCAGCAGGCCGACGACGGGTTCGTCGCACGGCCCGAACTCGGTGCTGGACGCATGCGGCAGGCCGGCGAGGTGGCGCGCCGCCTCGATCACCGCCATCTGCATGCCGAAGCAGATGCCGAGGAACGGCACCTTCCGCACCCGCGCGAACTGCACGGCAGCGATCTTGCCCTCCGTGCCACGCTCGCCAAACCCACCGGGGACGAGGATGCCATGCACATCTTCAAGCCGTGCGACCGCGTCCGGCTGCTCGAATATCTGGCTGTCCATCCAGTCCAGATGCACGCGAACCCGGTTGAAGATGCCGCCATGGGCCAGCGCTTCAGCCAGCGACTTATAGCTGTCAAGCAGGTTGGTGTATTTGCCGACGATGGCGATCCGCACCTCACCTTCGGGCGCGCGCACGATGTTCACGATGCGTTGCCAGGGGGCGATGTCCGGTTGGGCCTCGTGCGACAGGGAGAAGTGCCGCAGCACCTCACGATCCATGCCTTCTAGGTGGTAGCTGATCGGCACGGCATAGATGGTGTCCACGTCGAGCGCCGCGATCACAGCCTCAGGACGGACGTTGCAGAACAGCGCGATCTTGCGGCGCTCGTTCTCGGGGATAGGCCTGTCGCAGCGGCACAGCAGCATATTGGGCTGGATGCCGACGTTCAGCAGTTCCTTCACCGAATGCTGCGTCGGCTTGGTCTTCAACTCGCCCGCCGACGGGATGTAGGGCACCAGCGTCAGGTGCACATACATCGTCCGCTCGGGGCCGAGGTCGTTGCCGAGCTGCCGGATCGCCTCCAGAAACGGCAGGCCCTCAATGTCGCCGACGGTGCCGCCGATCTCGATCAGTGCAAAGTCGAGGCCGTCGGTGTCCCGGGTGATCGCCTCCTTGATCGCGTCGGTGATGTGCGGGATCACCTGCACGGTGGCACCCAGGTAGTCGCCGCGCCGTTCCTTGGCAATCACCTCGGAATAGATGCGCCCGGTGGTGGCGTTATCGTCGCG
>JANXXW010000229.1 GCA_025350425.1 Rhodospirillales bacterium | reverse complement strand
AGCTATCACGAAAGCACATTGGTCTTCACCAACAACATCCCGCAGCGCGATGGCGGCACCCATCTGGCCGGCTTTCGCGCCGGGTTGACGCGCGTGGTGACCAAATACGCCGACGACATGACCAGCGCCAAGAAAGACAAGGTGGCCCTGACCGGCGATGATTGCCGCGAAGGCCTCACCTGCGTGCTGTCGGTCAAGGTGCCCGATCCGAAATTCTCGTCCCAGACCAAGGACAAGCTGGTCAGCTCCGAAGTGCAGCCGGTGGTGCAGGCCGCCGCCGCCGATGCCATCTCGCATTGGCTGGAGACGCACCCGAAGGAGGCCAAGGGCATCATCGGCAAGGTGATGGACGCCGCCATCGCCCGTGAGGCCGCGCGCAAGGCCCGCGATCTCACGCGGCGCAAGGGCGTGCTGGACGTGTCCACGCTGCCGGGCAAGCTGGCCGACTGCCAGGAACGCGACCCTTCCAAGTGCGAATTGTTCATCGTCGAGGGTGACAGCGCCGGCGGTTCCGCCAAGCAGGGCCGCGACCGCAAGTTCCAAGCCATCCTTCCGCTCAAGGGTAAAATCCTCAACGTCGAGCGCGCGCGCTTTGACCGGATGCTTGGCAGCGCCGAAATCGGCACGCTCATCACGGCGCTGGGCACCGGGATCGGGCTGGGCGACGTGGACCAGGGAGGTTTCTCGGTGGAGAAACTCCGCTACCACCGTATCGTCATCATGACGGACGCCGACGTGGACGGCTCACATATCCGCACGTTGTTGCTGACGTTCTTCTTCCGCCAGATGCCGCAATTGTTCGAACGCGGCCACATGTTCATCGCCCAGCCGCCGCTGTACCGCGCCAAGCGCGGCAACGACGAACGCTACCTCAAGGATGATCCGGCACTGGAGCGCTTCCTGCTGGACAAGGCCCTGGGCGAAGCGCGTCTGTCCTATGCCGACGGCACCGTGTTGCAGGGCGACGAGTTGGCCGAGGAGGCGATCTGGCTCCGCGAGGCCGCCAGCCGTCTGCGCCGCCTTTCGGTGGTCATTCCGATCGGGCTCCTGGAGCAGATCGCCATCGTCGGCGCGCTGACCCCGGACGAGGGCAGCCAGACCCAGGTCGCGCAAAATCTGGTCCAGCGCCTGAACGCCGTCTCGCTTCCCGCCGAGCGCGGCTGGGCCGTGGTGCCCGGCTCTAACGCTCTCACCATCGCCCGCACCGTGCGCGGCGTCTCGGAACGCCACCAGCTCGACGCCGCCGCCTTGCGCAGTTCGGAGGCCCGCTGGTTGGCCGAACGCACGGAAGCTTTCGCCAAGCGCTTCACCGCCCCCGCCACGCTGAAGCTGGACAACCAGGAAACCACCGTCGCCGGCCCGGCCAGTGCCTTTGACCGCATCCTCGCCCACGGTCGCCGCGGCCTGACGATCCAGCGGTTCAAGGGCCTCGGAGAGATGAACCCCGATCAGCTATGGCGCACCACGCTGGACCCCGCGGTTCGCACCCTGCTGCAGGTGCGGGTCACGGACGCCGAGGAAGCCGGACAGGTGTTCTCGACCCTCATGGGAGATGTCGTGGAACCCCGCCGCGACTTCATCGTCACCAATGCGCTGAAGGTCGCAAACCTCGACGTTTAAGCCGCCCGAGCGAGTGAGTTAAACCGCGACCTCTTCGTTGTTCCGGCGATTGTGGCAAACATCCGCGCAAACTCATGCCGGGAGTGGTTTATCCGAAGACCATGCTGTCCCGGTTGTCCTGCATCAGCTTGGACAATCCGGGCAGTTTCTCGAGCCCGAGTCCAAGGGGCGCGCCGGTTTCGTCGTCGGCCGTCACCTCGCCATAGCTGGCGCCGGAGACCTTCTCCCACTTGCCGGCGGGCTTCCTGATTTCGACGTTCACCACGGTCGCCTTCAACACCAGTCGCACGATGGGGTCGCCTGGCCGGTTCGGCTTCGAGAGGCTTGGGAAGCCACCGATGGTCTTCCA
The DNA here is from genome assembly GCA_025350425.1 of Rhodospirillales bacterium. Lineage (GTDB taxonomy): Bacteria > Pseudomonadota > Alphaproteobacteria > Acetobacterales > Acetobacteraceae > JANXTF01. The sequence continues at coordinate 1,302 of JANXXW010000229.1, read as the reverse complement.
TCCGCTTTTCAGCGCCCAGGCGGTAAGCTCGTCCTTGGTCACGATATTTTCCTTGTGGTGTCCAGGCCCAGGCTGCGTCCGGGCGGATCGATGAAGTAGCCGATTTGGATGATGGCCAGGAAGGCGTAGGTCCAGGGCCACTCGTTCGGCGCCGAATACAGGCCCAACCAAAGATTGAGCGCCATGAGCGCGCCCAGAGCGGCACCCGCGCGCGTGAACAGGCCAAGGATGAGAGATACGCCGACCACCACCTCGAGAGCGTAAACCAGCGGGCCGAACACCGGCATATTCGGAATAACGAGGCTGCCGACCAACTGGCTTTGCAGCGGAATGGCGCCGTGATCGACCATATTTTGCATCCAGAATCGCAGCCCGTCGAAATCCGGTGGGATTTTCCACAGCGATTGCTGCCACCACATCGACCCCACCACGACACGGAGCAGCCAGCGCCCGACATGAGCGCCCGTCCGCTGCATCGGGTCGCGCCGCCATGCCATAAACGCAATGAGGGCGCTGAGCACGATCAGCAGCCAGAATACCGCCGTAGGCCAAGCTGCCTTGGTGACGAACGCCAGGATATCTTCGATCGGGCTGGGTCGCATCGGCCGGCGTCTTTCATCGCATTGGCCTGCAACATCGCATGTTTCGGCTGCGTCCGGGCAAGCGACATCGACCGTGGGATGGGAAGTGCGTAAAGGTAAGGTCGCGATGCAGGGGAACGACGGCATGGATCACACTGCATCAGCACCCATGCTGCTCATGGAAAAGCGTTTCTCCGAGCAGTCGGTGTTCTTACCCGAGAACTTGTTGCGTGAGGCAAGGCGCCAGAAAAATCTGCCGGCCGAACCGGTCCCCGAGATTTGCGTGCTGGATCCCGATGGCGATCTGCAAAGCCATCTCCGTGGCACTGGGCGCGCGACGAAGTGCCAGGGATGGGCCTGCTACCATACCGAACTCGACGTGTTCGACGAAGGCGGGACCAGCTTCGGCGTGGTTGGACGCGCCGTTGGCGCCCCCTTTGCAGTGCTTGTCGCGGAGCAGCTTTTCGCGTCGGGGTGCCGCCTGTTGATCAGCGTGACATCAGCCGGCCAGATCGCCGCAACCGGGCCCACGAACTACTTCGTGTTGATCGATCAGGCGTTGCGGGACGAGGGCACCAGCTATCACTACCTGCCGCCATCCGATCTCTCGGAGGCCGACAAGGCGCTGGCGGACGGTGCTTTCGCTTGTCTGTCCGATCTTCCCATAACCGTCCTGCGCGGATTGGTATGGACTACCGATGCGCCCTACCGCGAGACCGAG
>JANXXW010000210.1 GCA_025350425.1 Rhodospirillales bacterium | reverse complement strand
GTTGCTACCACGACTGAAGGATCGTATCGCGGTCGGATGATTCAGGTCCAGGCGATCACGAAGGACTACCACACGGAACGGGGTCAGCGGCGCATACTCGACAAAGTCTCGTTCGACTTTGGCCCTGGCGAAACCGTCGCAGTCCTGGGGCAGAACGGTGCGGGCAAGTCCACGCTGATGAAGCTGATCGGTGGATTGGAGAAGCCCACTTCCGGGACGATCGTCAACACCATGTCCACATCGTGGCCATTGGCGCTTGGCGGCGGGTTCCAGGGCAGCCTGACCGGCAACGACAATATCAAGTTCATCGCGCGAATCTACGGCAAGCCGCCGGCCGAGGTGCGTGCCTATGTCGAGGAGTTCTCCGAACTCGGGGCGTATCTGGCGATGCCGGTCAAGACCTATTCCTCGGGCATGCGGGCGCGGCTGATGTTCGGACTGTCGCTTGCGATCGATTTCGACTGTTACCTCATCGACGAAGTCATCATGGTTGGAGACCATCGTTTCCGGGAGAAATGTTCGGAACGACTATTCAGCAAACTATCCTCACGCGCATTTCTGATCGCATCGCACGAACCGACTTTCCTCAAGGAACACTGCACAAAAGCCGTTATTTTGTATAAGGGACGCGCCCGCGTGTTCACCGATGTTCAGGTCGCAGTTGAAGTCTATCACTCGCTGGTGGTCTGAACCGATGGGCTGCACCGACCTTGAAACCCTCCCCGAAACTCCGCCTGCCGCTCCCGTCGCAACCGAGTTTTTTAGAACTGCCGACGTGGCGGTTCGCCAGTGGCGCGGCTTCTCGAACGCCTGCTGTTTTGTAACTTTCGATTCCTACACAGACCACCGCGGACTTGATCGTACCGGATTCGCCGAACAATTTCTGGGTGAGCACAGGATCGATGCGATCCACATCATTACAAGCGAGAACGACTGGTATCAGTATGCCGATATGCTGGATGTGTTTGCGCGCATCTGCGAATTGACGGCGGGCTATGACAAGGTAGTCGCATACGGCTCCAGCATGGGGGGTTATGCAGCGATCCGGTTCGGGCGTCTCGTTGGCGCGAAACTGGCTCTCGCGCTCTCACCACAATTCTCGATTGATCCGCTTCGCGTGCCGTTCGAGAACCGATGGAACGATTCGACCCGGATCATGTTCCGACACGAGGCAAATCCACCTCCGTTCGTGGATACGGCGATCATTCTTTACGACAAGAACGACCTCGACGCGCGCCACGTCGATCTGTTCCGTCCGCATACCAAAGTGATCGATGTAGGGCTGCTGAATTGCGGCCATCCCTGCTCAGGCTTCCTGGTGGAACTGGACCTGTTGCAGAAATCCGTAATGGAAGTCGCACGAGGGACGTTCGACGCAGCCATGCTCGAACGCGAGGGGAGGCGTCGGCGCAAGGAGGCGGGTCAGTTCTATCTCACCCTCTGCCGTCGCTCGCGAAACCCACGACGTCGCCTCGAACTGGCCGAGCGCGCGGTCCTGCACGGGACGGCCAACATTTCCTATCTCGCGAACCTCGCGACGATATCTGCCGCTGCGGGCAGCTTTACGGTCGCCATGGATGCGCTCGACAGATGTGCCGAGATCGCGCCGGCGCACCCTGTGGTGCGCTATCACCGCAGCGATGTTCTGGAGATGGCCGGCGATCTCCCCGGCGCCATCGCCGCGCTTGAGGATGTCCCACCGGAGTTCGTCAAAAATGGGGGGCATGCGGCGAGGTTGGAGCGGTTAAAGGATCTGGCGTTCGAACTGGACCAGAAAGCACGGTCGCTGGCGACCGCTCAGTCGGTTCAGGACCCGGCCACGGACTCGCCGCATTTCCGAGACACACCACGCCCCAGTGGCAAGGTATTCCACGCGAAAAATCTGGTCGGTCGGGTCGTCGAACGACTGAAGTGGACCAACGCCAGACGCACATACCAACGGCCGTTCAGCGTCCGTTTGGACGTGGAATTGCGGGTCACAACATTCCCGTCGCCGCCGCCTTTTTTCAGCTCTTGGCGCCGACATGACAGACTGCTCCGCCATTTGCCCCACGTTCCGATAGATTTGTGTCTGGTTGGCGACTCGCTCACCGAATATTGGCCGGAGACGGCGTGGGCACCCTGGCAAGTGTTCAATTTTGGAGTCGCCGCCGACAAGACACAGCACGTGATATGGCGGCTCGATGAGTTAACGCGCCCGATTGCCGCCGCCCACGTGCTTATCATGGCCGGCACCAACAATCTCGGCGCCGGAGATACGCCGGACGGTATCGTGGCGGGGATTGCAGAGCTGGTTGGACGCGTGTCGCGTAATTTTCCGGACGCTTCAATCGTCGTGGTCGAAATACCGCCCTGCGGACCCGAGTTCGACTTCCGCGATGCCGACCGAAAAAGAATCAATCTGATATTGGCGGCAGCTAAATGGACCCGCACGATCAATGTGGACCGGGCGCTTATGTCTGCGGACCACGCGGCCAATCCGTATTACATGCCCGACCAGATCCATTTCTCAGCGGAGGGCTATCGTCTTCTTACTGGGCTGATACGAGAGATGTGGCAGTAGAATCTGCTCAGGCCGACAGACGCCCCGCGAGATAGGCCTCGACCGACGCCGCCTGCGGCACGAGGACCGGGCCGGGGATAAGTGATACGAAGCCGAGCGCGATATGTCCCTCGAACGCCGGCCGCTCGCTCCAGACGCGGATCTCCACCGGGTGGTCCGGGTCTTCAATAGTAAACTCCAGATTGACTTCATAGACGCCAGCAGCATCCGGCGTGATCGTGGTGTGCGCGATCCGGACGGAGGTGCCGACATCGACGATGAACGGCATGCCCACGGTCTCGGTGGAAAATCCAAGGACCATGCGGGCCTTCCAGTTACCCGCGAACACCTGCATGTAGGGCCCGAACACGAGGCAACGCGCGCGGCCCGCGATGTCTATGTCGCGCATCGCGGCCTCCGTCGGGGAGTCCGCGATGTTGAACAGGTCTCGCGGCCAGATCAGCTTGTTGAACCCCTTGCCTGCGAAAGCATCCGCATAGGTGCCGAGAGTTTCTTCCAGGATCGCGCGGTCACGCTCGCTCAGAGCGTCGAACGTGGCCCGCAAGCCGCCAGATGCGGCCTCGCCACGGTATTCCTCGGGTTCCGTATGGACGCACTCGGCGATGATCTCGGCGATGTCATCGTCGGAAATCCGCAGGCCCAGATAGTCCGCCAGTTTGCGGACGGTCCCAGGCGGATCAGCGGAGTCCCGACCGGGATGCAGGACCAGCGCGCTCTCGATCGTACCAAAATCCATCAACGTGACGCAGCAACCAGAAATACTACGGACTGCTGCGACGACGGAGTGCATGTGGTTCACGATCAGGCTCAGAGCGCTCCGCACCGGATCGTCCAGGAACACGATCATTGGCTTGGCCGAGGCCAACAACGCGCGTCGTAGCCTCGCGTCAGGCTGGCGGATACTCACCACAAGGTTCTCAGTTTCAGACACGATGATGGCTTCCGCGATATCGTCCAGCTTATTCGCGGCTATCAGCTTGGGGGCGCCAAAGGAGCGGCCGATCAACGCGGCAATGACGCTGTCGCCCCAATCGGTGAAGGTGCCGGGCAAGCCGACCGATAGGACCAGCATCGTCGGGTTCCTACTTCGTCAACCCATAGAGGCTTGCGCCGCCGAAGACTGGGCCGGTGATGGACCCGATGATGCCGAGGAATTTCTGCACGTTGGTAAGCGGTGCGTTCGACACATAGAGAATGTCCTTGTCCTTTACAGGGAACTCTTTCGCCGCGAAAAACGAACCGGGTTTCTGCATGTCGAGCCGGAAAATCACGGGAACCAGCTTTTGCCCGACCGGGATCGGATACTGCGGCGCAAGCTGGCCGACTATGTTGGCGGGTTCCATCCGCATCAGGAACACACCACGCGGGTCGGACCGGTAGTCCTGCAATCCTCCGGCCTTCGCCATGGCGATTTCGAGGGTGAGATCGTCCTGGTCGATCGAGATCAGCGAATTGTTGCCGACGGCGCCGAACGCGGTGAAGGTCCGAGGCGTCCGTGTGAGCGTCAGCGTGTCGCCAGGCCAGACAAAGATGTTCTCACGCGGGTGCAGCACGATGGACGACATTGGGAACCGAACCGTGGTGCTGCCCCGGGTTAGCTGCACATACATTTCGAACACGGGCGCGCGAATACCCCCGGCTTGTGCGATCACGTCGAGGATGCGGTCGCCCTGCGGCGAAAGCTGCACGCGCGAGCCGGCGATTACCTCGCCTGTGACGCTTACAGCGCGGCTTACGTTCTTAGCGATGGTTACCACCGCCTGAGGATCGCTCGTCTTTTCGTTCAGCGCGTCCACAATCTTCTGCTGCACCGCGACGGGGGTGAGGCCGGCGGCGCGGATGTTACCCGCGAACGGGACGGTGATGGTGCCGTTGGAACCTACCATCTGGTCCGGCAACGGCACTCCGCGCGATCCTCCCGCGACCGACTGCGAGGTGGGGAGGTTGCTGAACAGGCCGCCGGAAGCGGCCTCCCAGATGGTGATCGCTACGACGTCGCCAACGCCGATCACGGCGCTCGGAGGCGGCCGGATGTCGCCGAACCGTCGCAGCGGGGTGTCGCGTTCCTCTTGGTCAAGGACGCCGTTAACCCGGCCGTCGATGTCCACCACGGCATAGTTCGAAACCGGCGCCGGGCCACTCTGGTCGACGCTTTGCTCTTTGATATCGGAGTAGGTTGGTCCGGCTGAGGGCAAGGTGCAGGCGACAAGACCCGGCAGCAGCAGGAGCGCCGACCACAAAAGACGCATTCTCACCATGAGCCGCTCCCATTCAGAGGGGCCCAGCCATACCGCGCCTGCCCATACCCGCCAACCATTACGCTTGTGCTCCAACCACGCCCAACTTGCCATACATCGCGGCGAGGCGCGCTTGATAGCGTTCTGGGCTGAATAACTCAGCCCGGATCGGCCCCTCCATCGCCAGGCGTGCCCGAAGTTCCGCGTCCGTATCGAGCGACCTGATCGCCTCGACCATGTCGCGAACCTCGTAGGGATCGACCGTCAGCGCGGCGGTACCGACCAGTTCCGGCAGGGACGAGGCGCTGGAGGTCATCACCGGCGTGCCGAGGTGCATGGCCTCAAGCACCGGCAATCCGAAGCCCTCGTACAACGAGGGAAACAGCACCGCCTTGGCGCCCTTCACCAGGCTCATCAGCAATGAGAACGGGGCGTAGTCCAGCAGCATGATGCGATGCTTCGTGAAGGTGTGCGGGCCGTCGCTCACCAGATACTTGATGTTGTCGTCGAACATCAATCTCAACTCGCCCTCGGATTTCCACGCCTTCTTGCCGACGATGACCAGTGGCGCCGTGACCCCGCTCGCGAGATAGGCCTCGATCAATCGCCCGACGTTCTTCTTTGGTTCGATTGCGCCGAAAAACAGATAGTAACCTTTTGAGGTGAGACCGAAGCTGCCCGAAATGTTTCCGCTGACTTCGTCATCCGACATCGTGCGGAAATATTCGGGGATTTCGACGGACTGATAGGTGTTCACCACCTTATCTTCCGAGATGCCAAGAAGATCGACGATATCGCGCTTCGAGCATTCCGAGACAGTGACGATGAGGTCCGCCGTCGCCGCAAGTTCGCGGCTGAGCCGCAGGTAACGGCGCTTGTTGTCGAGCGTCGTGGACGGCAATCGCAGCGGCACGAGATCGTGCATGGTGTAAATGTTCTTGGCGCCCTTGGCCCGGACCGGGACCGGATAGGTCCAGTGCATGATATCCGGCGGGTTTTCGGGAAACGTCACGTCCAGCCGGTGGTTTGAAAAGCCGAACGAGGTCTCGGCCAGCGAGAACAGGTCCCGAAGGTTCCAGATCTCTTCGGAGATCGGTAGGCCCTGTGTGATCACCGCCCCGGTGACCGGCACGCGCCATGCCTTGTGGCCGAAGGGATGGCCGATAAGGCGGCGATAGCTGCGCAGATCCTCCAGCCATTTCGCGGATCTCTTGGTGCGGGGATCGAAGAACCCGACCTCGCGGGCCAGCATGTCCTTCGATGCGCCAGCCCGCCGGCCATAGAGGATGCCGACCTCGTGCTTCATGGCCCGCAGCGCTTTGCTGAGATTGCGGGCGTAGGTCGCGACGCCCGTCCCTTGTTCCAGCGTGAGATTGTAGCCGTCGACAAAGATACGCGTGGACTTCATCGGCGTGCTGATAGGCTATGAGGCCAGTCCTGTCACGGCGCCGGCAGGTCCAACGAGATCGGCGGCAATGGCGATGGCCGCCGTCAATCCCGGGCTTTCGATACCGAACAGGTTGACCAGCGCCGGCACGCCGTGTGCCGCCGGGCCCTGGATGACGAAATCCTGGCCGGGACTGCCCTTGGGCACGATCTTGGGGCGGATGCCGGAGTATCCCGGCAGCAGCGCGCCGTCGCGCAAGGCCGGCCAATATCGCCGCACCGCCGCGTAGAACCCGTCGGCGCGGGCGGGATCGACGGCGTAGTCCAGCGTTTCCACCCACTCCACATCGGGTCCGAACCGCGCCTGTCCGCCCAAATCGATGGTGAGATGCACGCCGAGGCCGCCCGGCACCGGGACCGGATATATCAGCCGCGAGAACGGCGAACGGCCGGCGAGAGAGAAGTAGTTGCCTTTCGCGTAGTACTCCCGCGGCACCATCTGGCTCGGCATTCCCACGATCGAGCGCGCCAGGGCAGGCGCGTGCAGCCCGGCCGAGTTCACCACGAGGCGGCAGCGCAGCGTGGTGGCCTCCTCGCCGCCGACGTTCAGCTCGATGCGGTCCCCGGCGACGCGGCCGCCCAGCACCGGGCTATGGAACACGAACAGCGCGCCGGCCTCCTCCGCGTCGCCTTGCAAGGCAAGCATGTAGGCATGGCTGTCCACGATGCCGGTCGACTCCGACAGCAGCGCCGCCGTGCAGACGAGGTTCGGCTCCAGCGCCATAGCCTCGGCACGGGTCAACAGTCGCATCCCTTCCACCCCGTTCGCCTCGGCCCGCGCCTTGATGCCCGCGAGGCGGTCGTTCTCCTCGGGCGAAGTCGCCACGATCAGCTTGCCGCAGTCGCGGGTGGGCACGCCGCGTTCGGCGCAATAGGTATAGAGCATACGTTTCCCGGCGACGCAGAACCGCGCCATCAGGCTGCCCTGGGGATAGTAGATGCCCGCGTGGATTACCTCGCTGTTGCGCGAGGACGTTTCGGTGCCGATCCCCTCGGCCGCATCGAGCACGATCACCTCCCGGCCAGCCTGGGCGAGGGCCCTGGCCACGGCGATTCCGACCACACCAGCGCCCACCACCACGCAATCGACATCTTCCATCGCGATCCTCCACCTCCGATACTGACTTAGCACGCACCGAGGAGCGAGATATGCACCGCCGCAGTTTCATAGCCGGAACGGCCGCCGCCCTGGCGGTGCCGCTCGCCGCACCCTCGATCGGGCGCGCGGCCAACGCCGGCACGCTCCGTTTCGTGCCGGACGCGGACCTCGCCACGCTCGATCCGGTCTGGACCACGAGTTACCAAAGCCGGGACCACGGGTTCCTGGTGTACGACACCTTGTTCGGCCAGGACGCCAGCTTCAAGCCGACGGTGCAGATGCTGGAAGGCTTTGTCATCGAGGATGACGGCAAGCGCTACCGGATGGCGCTGCGGCGCAACCTGAAGTTCCATGACGGCACGCCGGTGCTGGCGCGCGATTGCGTCGCCTCGATCGCGCGTTGGGGCAAGCGGGACGCGTTCGGCCAGGCGTTGATGGCCGCCGTGGACGAGCTTTCGGCGCCCGACGACCGCACCATCGTGTTCCGCCTGAAGGCGCCGTTCCCGCTGCTGCCCGACGCGCTGGGCAAGACGTCGCCCAGCATGTGTCCGATCATGCCCGAGCGCCTGGCCCAGACCGACGCCTTCACCCAGGTGAAGGACGCCACCGGAAGCGGCCCCTACCGCTACAAGGCCGACGAGCGGGTGCCCGGCGCCCGCGTGGTCTATGAGAAGTTCGCCGGCTATGTGCCACGGGACAATGGCAAGGCCGAGCGTACTGCCGGTCCGAAGGTCGCCTATTTCGATCGGGTGGAGTGGAACGTACTGCCCGATGCATCGACGGCGTCTGCAGCGTTGCTGCGGGGCGAAGTGGATTGGTGGTATACGCCTGTGGCCGACTTGCTCCCCAGTCTGCGGCACAGCAAGGACATCCGCATCGAGACCATCGTGCCGACCGGGATCATTGCCACGATGCGCTTCAACCAGACCCAGGCGCCGTTCAACAACCCGGCCCTCCGCCGCGCCATTCTGGGCGCGGTCCAGCAATCCGACTACACGACCGCCGTGATGGGAGAGGACACCAAGCTGTGGCGCGACCAGGTGGGGTATTTCTGTCCCGACACCCCGATGGCGAGCACGGCCGGTATGTCGGCGCTGACCAGCCCGCGCGACATGGATCGCGTAAAGCGCGAGGTGGAGGCGGCCGGCTACAAGGGGGAGCGCGTCGTGCTGCTGTCCCCGCAGGACATCGCCAGCGTGAAGTCGTTGGCTGAGGTCACCGCCGACGTGCTGAAGCGAAGTGGCTTCAACGTGGACGCGCAGGCGATGGACTGGGCGACGGCAGTGCAGCGGCGGACCAATTCCGGGCCGGTGGACCAGGGTGGCTGGAGCATCTTCCAAACCTCGTGGGCCGGTCTCGATCAGTTCAACCCGGCGGGCCACATCTTCCTGCGCGCGAACGGCAAGAACGCCGCTCCGGGATGGCCGAGCAGCGAAAAGTTGGAGGCGCTGCGGACGGAGTGGTTCGCGGCGAACGACCTCGCCGCCCAGAAGAAGATCTGTGAGCAGATCCAGCTTCAGGCGTTCCAGGACGTGCCCTACATCCCGCTTGGCCAGACACTGCCGCCGACGGCCTATCGGGCGGACCTCAGTGGCGTTCTGGACGGACTTCCGCTGTTCTGGAACGTCAAACGAGGCTGACCGGCGGCAACCCCGTGCCGGGTCAACACATTATATCTTCCTACAGTTCAGCCATGAGGTCCCGTGCGCCGTCGCCATCTTCTTCAAAGCAGTCTGTCCCTGCCGGCGCTGCTGATCGAGACCCGCCGAGGTATCGCCGCGGACGCGCCACCGAAACCTGCGGGCGTGGGACCGTTCGACGCCGCGACGGTTCGCAAGCTCGCCAGCGATCTCGCGTCCAAGCCGTTCCAGGCACCAGACACCAAGCTGCCGGATACGCTGTCGAAGCTTGACTACGACCAATACCGCATGATCCGCTTCGATCCGGCCAAGTCGTTGTGGCATGGCCAGAAGCTGCCATTCGAGGCGCAGTTCTTCCATCGCGGGTTTCTCTACGCCAACCGGGTAGATATCTTCGAGGTGGCCGGCGGGCAATCGACGCCGATTCCCTACAACCCTGACTATTTCGACTTCGGTGCCCTTCCGCGTCCAACGGCGCAGGACATCGGCTTTGCCGGTTTTCGGCTCCATGCCCCGATCAATCGGAGCGACTACTACGACGAGGTTTGCGTCTTCCTCGGCGCCAGCTACTTCCGCGCGGTCGGCAAGGGCCAGGGCTACGGATTGTCCGCACGCGGGCTTTCGATCAAAACCGGCGATCCGGCGGGGGAGGAGTTCCCGTTTTTCAAAACGTTCTGGATCGAGCGCCCTGCCGTGGGCGCGGCCTCGGTCGTGATCCATGCGCTGCTGGACAGCCAAAGTGCTGCCGCCGCGTTCCGCTTCAGCGTCCGTCCCGGCAACGACACGATCTTCGATGTGGAAATGGCGCTGTATCCGCGCACCGATCTCACCGCGGCCGGGCTCGCGACCATGACCAGCATGTTCTATTTCGACTCCAGCAGCCACGCCGGCGTGGATGATTGGCGTCCGGCGGTCCATGACAGCGACGGCCTGCAGATGCTCACCTCGCACAGCGAGAACCTGTGGCGACCGCTTGCCAATCCCGCCACGCTGCAGGTGAGCGCCTTCACGGACCCAAGCCCGCGTGGCTTTGGCCTGATGCAGCGCCAACGCGAGTTCCGGGCATACGATGATCTGGAGGCACGATACGACACGCGCCCCAGCCTGTGGGTGGAGCCCATCGGCGATCCCGGCGAGGGTGCGATCGAACTGATCGAGATCCCGACCAGACAGGAGATCAACGACAACATCGTCGCTTTCTGGCGCCCCAAGCAGGTGCTGAAGGCGAAGGTGGAATACGTCTTCACCTACCGGCTGCACTGGTGCGCGAACGCGCCGATCCCAAACGAGATCGCCCGCGTCGTGGAGACCCGAGCCGGCGCGGGGTCTGAGCCCGGCAGCCGCGTGTTCGTGCTCGAAGTCGCCGGGCCGACGCTCAAGAATGTGGCGCCGGATGCCAAACTGCGGATCGAGGTCAGCGCCGACCACGGCAAGATCACCAACGCCGCGGCACTCGCCGATCCGCTGTTGGGATCGTGGCGCATGAGCTTCGAATTATCGCCGGAGAACGCCAAAGTGGTGGAGCTGCGGGCGCAACTCATGGACGAGCAGGTGCCGCTGTCCGAAGTCTGGATCTACCGATGGACGGGCTGACCGGCCAGACCCACGCCTTCCGGGCGCTGCCCGACGAGGCACCGCTGGCGATGCCGACCCAGTCGCTCCGGTCCCGGCCGGCGTCAGGCCGCAAGCCGTCCACCGCGCCGCCCGGCATGATCTGGCGGCGTTCGCTGGTGATCGGCGGCGCGGCCGCGATGACCGCTGAGGGTGCCCATGAGATGTATCTCGTGCTGGGCGGCAATGGGCTGACCATACTCCAGCTCGGCATCCTGGCCGTGTTCGTCGTGTTGTTCGCCTGGATCGCGCTCGCCTTCACCAGTGCCGTAGGCGGGTTCTTCTCCCTGGCGTCGGGCGGCGGGCGTGGGTTGGGCATCTCGACCACCGGCCCGCTCCCGGAACTGACGTCGCGCACCGCGCTGCTCATGCCGACCTACAATGAGGCGCCGGCGCGGGTGATGGCGGCGCTGGAAGCGATCCACGGCGCTTTGGCGACGCTCGGGGCGCTGCCGCATTTCGATATCTTCATCCTGAGCGACACCACCGACGTCGATATGTGGATCGCCGAGGAGGCCGCTTTCCTGGCACTGCGCGCCCGCACCGATGGGGACGACAAAATCTTCTACCGGCGCCGGCCGAAGAACATTCAGCGCAAGGCCGGCAATATCGGCGAGTGGGTGCAGCGCTTCGGACAAGCCTACCCGCAGATGCTGGTGCTTGACGCGGACAGCGTGATGACGGGCGAAATCATCGTGCGGCTCGCTGGTGCGATCGAGCGCCATCCTGACGTGGGATTGATCCAGACGCTGCCGATCATCGTCAACGGCGGCACGCTGTTTGCGCGGATGCAGCAATTCGCGGGTCGGGTTTATGGGCCATTGATCGCACACGGCATCGCATGGTGGCACGGCTCGGAGGGCAATTACTGGGGGCATAACGCGGTCATCCGCACCCAGGCGTTCGCCGAGCAGGCGGGCTTGCCGGAACTGCACGGGCGCAAGCCCTTCGGCGGGCACATCCTGAGCCACGACTTCGTGGAGGCGGCACTGCTCCGTCGCGGCGGCTGGGCAGTACACATGGTCCCCGCACTGCAAGGCAGCTACGAGGAAAGCCCGCCGTCGCTGACCGAACTCGCGGTGCGGGACCGGCGCTGGTGCCAGGGCAACCTGCAACACGCCGCCGTGCTGCCGGCGCGCGGGCTGCATTGGATCAGCCGGATGCACCTGCTGATGGGCATCGGTTCCTACATCACGGCCCCGCTATGGCTGATCTTCCTGATCACCGGTATCCTGATTTCCTTGCAGGCGCGCTTCGTGCCGCCGAACTACTTCCCGTCCGGGCGCACGTTGTTTCCGCTCTGGCCCTCGGTCGATCCGGTGCGATCCATGTGGGTGTTCGTCGGCACCATGGGCGTGCTGCTGGCGCCCAAGCTACTGGCCTATGTCTTGCTGCTGTTCAACGCCGAGGAGAGGCGCGGTTGCGGCGGAGCGGCGAGGGCGTTTCTGAGCCTGCTGCTGGAGACGCTGATCGCCGGTCTGATCGCGCCGGTCGCGATGCTGATCCAATCGATGCACGTGGTGTCCATCCTCGGCGGTCGGGATGGCGGATGGCAGGCGCAAAAACGCGATGACGGCAGCGTGCCGTTTCGCGACGTGACCCGGGCCTATTGGCGCTACACGTTCTTCGGCCTGTTGCTCGGACTACTGGCGTATTTGGTTTCGCTGTCCCTGGCGTTGTGGATGTCGCCGGTGGTTGTGGGGCTGGCGTTGGCCATTCCGCTGGTGGCGCTGACGGGGTCTCGCAGGGCAGGATCGGCCTTGCGCCGGATGGGTTTGCTGTTGATCCCCGAGGAGCGAACCCCGCCAGCGGTGCTGGTCAAGGCACTCGAACTGCAACGCGAGCTGTCCGGGTCAGGTGGCTCTGACGCCATCTCACAGTTGCTCACCGATCAGCGGCTGCTGGCCGCTCATCGTGCGATGCTGCCACCGGCGCGCCGGCCCAGGGTCGATGCGCTGGACGCGAATCTGGTGATGGGCACCGCGAAGCTGGGCGAAGCCGCGTCGCTGGCGGATGCGCGGAGGATGCTGGCGCCGCGTGAGATGGCCGCTGTGCTGGCCGACGGGGACGGGTTGGCACGGCTGGTATTGCTTGCGAACGATGATCTGCGGGAGGGCAATGAACCTTCGTTGCGGGATCGCGTTTAGGCGAAATCATAATCAAAGGTAAGTCTCATGAAGAAGTCTTCGATCATCACCGTCAAGGCCCTGATGGGCGTGGCGCTGCTGGCGTCTGTCCTGGGGCTCAGCGCCTGTAACACCACCGCCGGCGCTGGCCAGGATGTGGCGGCCACGGGCCGCGCGGTCACCAACTCGGCGGAAAAGGTCAAGCAGGGCCTTTGATCGGTAGCGACCCGGTCACAAACTAAGTCCGTCATGCCCGGCGAAGGCCGGGTGTCAGCACCTGATGTCGATACGAGACAAAGGCGTGGATACCCGCCCTCCCGGGCATGACGATACTGTTGTTCGAAACCTTGGCCGGCCAATTCCGCGACGATTGTGATCGGGCAGTCTGTCCAGGTTCCCGCCGCCTCGATCGCTGGCCCCTCACTCCGCCGGGCTCACAATCTCCTTGTTGCGGTTGAACCGGGCCTTGCTCCATTCCCGCATCGATTGAAACGTGACGTAGAGCATCGGGATCAGAAATATGCCGATCGAGCTTGCTGCGAGCATTCCCGCGAATACGGGCGTGCCCACCGCACGGCGGCTCAGCATTGCAGCGCCCTGGGCGGTGATCAGCGGGATCAGGCCGAGGATGAACGCGATGGAGGTCATCATCACCGCACGGAACCGCATCTGCGCGCCCAGCGCCGCCGCTTCGCGGATGGACTTGCCTTCCTCGCGCTGTTCCTTTGCGAAGGCGATGATGAGGATGCCGTTCTTCGCGGCGAGCGCGATCAGCACCACCAGTCCGATCTCTGCATAGAGATCGAGCGACATGCCGGTTACGAACATGCCAATGAAGGAACCGAGCACGCCCACAGTGATGGATAGCAGCACTGGGATCGGGATAACCCAGCTTTCATACAGGGCCACCAGGAACAGGTAGGCGAACAGCACCGCGAGCGACAGGATCTGGCCGGTCTGGCCGGATGCCTGGACCTCCTGGAAGGCCGTGCCGGTCCATTCGAAATCGTAGCCGGGCGGCAGGGTGCGTTTCGAGATTTCGGCCATCGTCGCCAGAGCCTCGCCGGATGATACCCCGGCGGCGGGTGAGCCATTGATCGTGACGGAGCGATAGTTGTTGTAGCGGCTGATCGTCTGCGGGCCGAGCACGATGCGCGCATCCGCGATGGCGCGGAGCGGGACCATCGTTCCGGTCTTGTTGCGGATAAAGATACGCCAGATGGCGGAGATGTCGCTCCGGTCCACCGCCTCGCCTTCGAGATTGACCTGCCACACGCGGCCGAAAAGATTGAAGTCGTTGATATAGATGCCGCCAAGTGTCGCTTGCAAAGCGGTGAACACGTCGCTGATGTTGAGGCCGAGCGCCTGCGCCTTGTCGCGGTCGATATCGAGGAAAAGGCTCGGCGTGCTCGCGCTGAAGGTCGAGAACACGCGCGACAGGCGCCGGTCCTGGTTGGCAGCTGCGACAATGCCCTGCACGACGCTGCCCATTTCGGCCGGGTCTCGGCCTTCCAGGTTTTGCAACTGGTATTCGAAGCCGCCGCTGGTGGACAGGCCAACGATTGGCGGGAGGTTAAAGGCGAGCACGATGGCGCTACGGATCTGCGACGCCGCGCCGAACACGCGCCCGATCACAGCCTGCACCTTGTCAGCCACGGCGGTACGATCGGCAAACGGCTTCAGTCGCGCGACCATGAACGCGGCGTTGCTCTGCGCGCCACCGTCGAGCAGCGAGAAGCCGACGATCGATAGCGTATTCTCGATCTGCGGCAAGCCTTTCAGGATGCCCTCGACCCGCTCCACCACCTGGCGTGTCCGGCTGACGGAAGCGCCGTCTGGCAATTGCACGGCCACGAAGAACGCGCCCTGGTCCTCCTCGGGCAGAAAGCCCGTGGGTGTGCGGAGCGACAGGCCGAACGTCCCGGCTGCGAACACCGCAACCAGCAGGACGGCCAGCAAGGCGAACCGGATCAGGCGGCGCACGAGGCCGGCATAGCCGTCGCGGACATGGTCTATCCCGCGCATGACCCGGCCCATGATGCCACGTTTGGGACCGGTATGACGCAGGAACACGCCGCACAACGCAGGTGACAGCGTGAGCGCGTTGATGGCAGAGATCAGCATTGCGACGCTGATCGTGACGGCGAACTGGCGGAATAGCTGGCCGGAGATACCGGGGATGAACGCGATCGGCACGAACACCGACAGCAGCACCAGCGTGATCGCCACGATCGGCCCGGTGATCTGCGCCATCGCCTTTGTGGTGGCCTGTTTTGGCGAAAGGTCGGGTTCCTCCTCCATCACGCGTTCGACGTTCTCGACCACGACGATCGCATCATCCACCACGATGCCGATGGCCAGCACCAGGGCCAGCAGAGAAACGGTGTTGGCGGAGTAGCCGATCGCCAGCAGCACCGCGAAGGTGCCGATCAGGCTGACCGGTACGGCGATGGTGGGGATGATGGTCGCCCGGAGATTGCCAAGGAACAGGAACACCACGATCACCACGAGGACGAACGCTTCGGCAAGCGTCTTGATAACCTCGCTGATGGTATCGCTGACGAACGACGAACTGTCGTAGAAGATCAGGGTCTTCAGGCCTTCGGGAAAGCGTTTGCCGAGTTCACCCAACGCTTGCTCCACGCGCGCGGACGTGGATACCGCGTTGGCGCCCGGGGCGAGGTAAATGCCAATGGTGACGGCTGGATTGCCGTTCAGCCGGCTTTCCGTGTCCTGGGTGGCGGCCCCGAGTTCGACGCGGGCGACGTCGCGCACGCGCAACAGGGAGCCGTCCGGGTTGGCGCGCACGACGATGTTGCCGAAGTCCTCCGGCGAGGTCAGGCGGCCCTTGGTCTGCAGGTTGATCTGGAACTGGGTGTCGTCGCTGGTCGGGCGAGCGCCGACGCGGCCCACGGCGGCCTGCGTGTTCTGTGTCGACACCGCCGTTATGATATCGCTCGGTGACAGGTTCAGGCTGATCAGGCGGTCGGTGTCGAACCAGATACGCATCGAGTAGTCGAGCGCGCCGAACACGAAGGCCTGGCCGACACCCTGGATGCGCGAGAGTCGGTCCAAGACGTTGATGGTGATGTAGTTGCTGATGAACAGTGGGTCGAGCTTGCCGCCCTCGCTATAGAATTGCAGGAACTCCAGAATGGCCGAGCTCTGCTTCTGGGCGGTGATACCCTGGCGCTGCACTTCCTGCGGCAGCTTGGCTAGGGCGGCCTGCACGCGGTTGTTGACGTTGACGGTGTCGATGTCGGGGTCGGTCCCCAGTTCGAAGCTCACCGTCAGCGTATAGCTGCCGTCGTTGGCGCTGTTCGACTTCATGTACAACATGCGGTCGGCGCCGTTGATCGCGGCTTCCAGCGGCTGTGCCACCGTTGCCTCGACCACGGCCGCCGAGGCGCCGGGATAACGGGCTTTCACCTGCACCTGTGGCGGCACGATGTTGGGAAACTGCGCAACTGGCAGGCGCGTGAGCGAAAGCAGTCCGGCGAGGGTCATCAAGATCGCGATGACGATCGCAAGCCGGGGGCGATTGACGAATACGGCGGAAATCACAGGCTATTTTCCACCCGGCTGGCCAGGGGGCGTGGCTGGGGGTCCCGATGCCGGACCGGGGTTCACCTTGATGCCCGGACGGATGCGTTGCAGGCCATCGACCACCACGGTCTCGCCATCGGTGAGACCAGCCGAAACCATCGCCAACATCGGCGTGGACTGCCCGAGCTGGATGCGGCGCTGCGTTACGGTGTTCTCGGCGCCCAGCACATAGACATAGTTGCCTTGCTGGTCCGAGAGCACCGCCGAACGTGGGATCGCCAGCGCCTCGACCGGTTCCACGCCCTCCACCGTCACGGTGACGAACTCGCCATTCACGAGCGCGCGGTCACCGACATCGCCGATCTTCGTGCCGGGAAGCCGCGGGTTCGGTATGCGGGCTCGCAGGGTCAGCGTGTCCGTGTTGGCAGCGACGCTGGGATCAACATAATCGAGATGTCCGGGCAAACCGTACATGCTGCCGTCGGGTAGCTTCAGCTTAATAATGACGGCACTCAGCCCGCCCTTGTCGACGTAACGGTTGCGAAGTTCGATGGCGGCGCGGACGGCTACCGGAAACAGGACATACATCGGGTCCTGGCTCACGATGCTAACCAGAGTGCCGCTGCTAGGCGTAACCACATTGCCCACCGTCAGCGCGGTGCGACCGATCTTGCCGCCAACCGGCGCCTTGATCTCGGTATAGTCCAGGTTGATCTGCGAGTTCTTCAGTTGCGCCTGGGCGCTAAGGGCCTGCGCCGCCTGACTGGCCTGCTGGGCCAATGCGTCGTCGAGACTTGAACGCTGGCCGGCGGGGGTGTTGAGCAAAGATTGGGCGCGTCCAACGACGATGGTCGCATTGCGTAACAAGGCACCATACTGCTGCACGGCGGCCTGCTTCGACTGGAGGTCGGCTTCGAACGGTCCGCGCTCCAGACGGTAGAGAAGATCGCCCTTGTTGACTTCGGCGCCCTCCGTGAACAGGCGTTCCTCGATAAAGGCGGTGACGCGGGCGACGATATCGACGCGGTCGATGGACTGGATACGGCCGACGAACTCGCTGGTTTCGGTCACTGGCTGAAGCTTCGCCTTGATGACGCCCACAGCGGGTGGGCCGGGCGGGCCGGGTTGGGCGAGAGCAGGACCGGCCAGGAGGGGGAGTGCAAGGATGACCGCAAGCGACAGAAGGCAGAGTATTAGGCGTAGTCGCATCGTGGACCTCGGGAGCTGACAACCCGACGTTGGTCGGATAGGAAACTACCTAACAGGAATAGCCATGATCTGCTTGCGTTTCAGCGACGGGGTCGCTCAGGTTTTCATCCGGGTGGTCGATTCCGGCATTGACCTGGGGCCGCCCGCTTGACCAGCATGGATGCGTAAACGGGAGCGCCGAACATGGGCAAGGAACGGGTCATTGTCTGCGAGGTCGGGCCGCGCGACGGCTTGCAGATGGCTAAGAGCATTATGGCGACCCCAATCAAGACCCGCTGGATCGCGGCCATGGCCGCATCGGGTGTGCCGGAGATCGAGGTAGGCAGCTTCGTGCCGCCACGCCTCATCCCGCAGATGGCCGACACCGCCGAGATCGTGCGCCGTGCCGTGCTGCTGCCACATCTCGTGGTGGTGGCGCTGGCGCCCAATCTGCGCGGCGCGCAGGACGCGTACGCCGCAGGCGCCCACCGGATCAGCATCCCGGTCTCGGTCAGCGAGGGTCATAGCCGGGCCAACACCAACCGCTCGTCGATGGAGCAGGTGGCCGAGGTGGGCCGCATCGTCGCCTGGCTACAGACGCAGCCGCGCCATGTCGAGGTGGAGGGCGCCTGTTCCACCGCGTTTGGCTGCTCGATCGATGGCGTGGTGCCCGAAGCGAACGTGGTTCGCGTGGCTGAGGGGGTGGTCGCGGCCGGCGTGGATGGCATCGGGCTGGCCGACACGGTCGGTTACGGCCATCCCGCGCAGATCCGCAGCGTTGTGCGGGCAGTGCGGGCGGCAATCGGCGACAAGCTGCAAGGCCTGCACCTGCACGACACCATGGGCCTGGGACTGGCCAATGCCCTGGCCGGGCTGGAGGAAGGCATCCGCGATTTTGACGCATCGCTGGCCGGTCTCGGCGGTTGCCCGTTCGCGCCGGGTGCCTCGGGCAACATCGTCACCGAGGACCTCGTTTTTATGCTGGAGAGCATGGGCATGGAGACCGGCATCGACC
>JANXXW010000182.1 GCA_025350425.1 Rhodospirillales bacterium | reverse complement strand
GCTGCAGCGCGTTCTGCCCGGTGGTGGCATCCAGCACCAGCAACACGGAGTGCGGCGCGGCCGGATCCAGCTTCCGCAGCACGCGAATGATCTTCTGCAACTCCCCCATCAGCGCCGCCTTGTTGTGCAGCCGCCCGGCAGTATCGATGAGCAACACGTCGAAGCCCTCGTTCCGCGCTTTCGATAGCGCGTCAAACCCAAGCCCGGCGGCGTCCGCATTGGCCGGCGCTGCCATAACCGGAGCGCCGGTGCGCTGCCCCCAGACCTGAAGCTGCTCCACGGCGGCAGCGCGAAAGGTATCACCCGCGACCAGCATGGGCCGCATTCCCTGCTCGGTGTAGCTTTGGGCCAGTTTGCCCACCGTGGTGGTCTTGCCAGTGCCATTGACCCCGACGACCAGGATGACGTGCGGCTTTAGCGTCCGGTCGATGACGAGCGGGATGGCGACAGGACGCAGGATCGTCGCGATCTCCTCGGCCAGCGACTCTTTGATTTCCTGTTCGCCGACTTCGCGCCCGAAACGGCTGCTGCGGAACGAGGCGATGATGCGACGGGCCACCTCGGTACCGAGATCGGCGCCGATCAGTAGGTCTTCCAGTTCCGCCAACGCCGCGTCGTCCAGCTTGCGCTTGACGAACACAGCACCGATGCCTTCGGTCAGCTTGGCCGTGCTGCGCGACAAGCCTTGCTTGAGGCGTGAGAAGAAGCCGCCTAACGCCATTGCAGGTAACCGATCATGCGGCTTCCAAAGGTGGGTATCTCGACGCTCACGCCGGGTAGGCCGATAGGTCGATCGTGCCGTGATACGAGGTCGCGACCGGCCCTGTCATGAGCACATGGCCGTCGTGGCGCCACGCTATTTCGAGTTCACCGCCATCGACGATCACAGTCACAGTCGCGGCGCGTTCCACGAGGCCGCGCCGGACAGCGTTGACCATGGCAGCGCAGGCCCCCGAGCCGCAAGCAAGCGTGAGCCCCGCCCCGCGCTCCCACACCCGGAGCCTGATCCGGGTGGGCGAAAGCACCTGGGCGAAGCCGATATTCGCGCGATCCGGAAAAATCGAGGCAAGTTCCAGGCGAGGACCGAGCGCCTCAACCCGGATGGCGCCGAGATCTTCGACGAAGAATGTCGCGTGCGGGTTGCCCATCGACAACGCGGCGGCCCCGGACACCGGCCCGTCCGTCAGGTCCAGGCGCAACGTGTCGGCGGGACCTGCGAGAGGCACATCATGCCAATCGAGCCTAGGGGTGCCCATATCGACGGTTACGCGGCCATCGGGATGCGCCACGCCGGGCAGGTCGGCGGCGATGGTGCGGATGAGGTGGGTGGACCGCCCGGTTTCGGCGGCCAACAACGAGACGACGCAGCGCGTCGCGTTACCGCAAGCGCCGGCTTCGGTCCCGTCGGGATTGCGGATACGCATGAACGCATCTGCCTCGGCACTCGGCTCGATGACGATGAACTGGTCGCAGCCAATCCCGGTACGGCGATCGGCCAACGCCGCGATGCGTCTGGGTGTCAGCCCCAGTTTGCCGTCGCGTTCGTCAATGATGACGAAATCGTTCCCGCAACCGTGCATTTTGACGAAACGCGCATCCATTACTGCGTTATAGCGCGCCAGTCCGGTCGGACAACGACATGACAGACCTGCTTCGGGGCGAACTACCGGGGAGCTGGCAACATCCGCCGCAGCACGTTGTCGCGCCAGAAATAGTGATGGACCAGGGCCGCGCTCGCATGAACACCCGCCAGGATCAGGATGACGTTGGCGATGAGGCCGTGCAGATCCCCAACCGTGTGGCGGAAATCCGGGTTGCCAGGAGCCAGCCGCGGAATAGTGAACAGGTTCCAGATGTTGTCGCCGCGAGCCCAGACAAACAGGACACCCAGCGTCAACTGCGCGATGACGAGGAGATAGAGCCCGTAGTGGGTGCCCTTCGCAGCCACATGCAGCAGGCCACGGTCGGCTGCGGGCAACTTGCGTCCGTTGCCGAGCCGATGCAGCACACGCCAGATGATCGCCACCAGCAGGATGACGCCCATCGTCACGTGGGTGGAACGCGCGTCCACGCGGGGCCACCCTCGCGGGAAGTAGTCGATGATCTGGGCCGATCCCCAAAGAGCGACCACCAACGCTGCCGTGGCCCAGTGCAGCATGACGGTACGATTGTCGTAGCGAACAATTGGTTCCATGGACGATGAATAGAGGCTGTCATTCGGTTACGCCAGCGCGTGCGCCAAGTCTTCACACCCGACCGGGCGGCCGAGCAGGAAGCCCTGAACCTGGCTGCAATCCTGTTCTCGCAACAAGGCCAGTTGCTCCGGCGTCTCCACCCCCTCGGCGGTCACATCGAGGTTCAGGCTTCGGCAAAGCGCCAATATCGAGCGTACGATGGCGTCTGCTTCGCGGTCCTCTCCCAGTTCGCGGACGAAGCTGCGGTC